>JAGFXQ010000139.1 GCA_017861355.1 Bacillota bacterium | reverse complement strand
ATACAAAGAATTATACGCAATAATTCATAAGATGTTGAATAATATGGTTTTATAGGTTATAATTGATTTGTTATCCATTATTTTGATTCCGGAGGTGAGGTAATGGTAAATGAAACAGTACAAGCGGTCCGCGATGCAGAGATGAAAGCTGATGAAAAAGAGAAAGATGCACTTCAAAAAAAGGAAGAACTACTTTCAAAGGCGCAGTTAGAAGCGAAGGATTTAATGACTTCCAAGGTAAAAGAAGCCAATCTTTTATCGGAGAAGAAGTTAAAAGCTGCTAATGAGGCTAGTGTAGTTAGACTTGAGGCAGCAAAACATAAGGCGGATCAGGAAGTACTTTTATTGCAGGAAATGGTTAAAGGAAAAGAGCAGGTTGCAATAGATTTTATTATCTCCAGCCTCATTTAACAGACATCATGAATTGCAAAATCTCAGTAAAGGAGGTGTTCTTTTATGGCAGTGCTGCATATGCAGCGAATTTTGATTTGTGCGTTACGAAGAGATCGAAAAGCTATTCTTGAGTTATTACAACGCCGTGGAGTAATTGAAGTGAATGATGTTCTCACAGAAGACAGTGTGTTTCATAAAACAGACAGTTCTATGATGAAAGGCAGTCTTACTAAGACAGTTACTGTTGCAAAGGAAGCAATCGAGATACTATCAGCTCATAGTAACGAGAAAACTTCGATGCTATCTGTTCTGAATGGTCTGAAGGTTGCAACTACCGAGGACTATAATTCTTTTACGGTAAAGTACCATTCAACGATAAAAATAGCAAACAGAATCATTACGCTTTCAAAACAAATCGCTGAGAGCAAAGCGGAAATATTAAAATTGGAAACCCAGATGGAGATTCTTACACCATGGCTGTCTCTGGATATTCCGCTTAATTTTGAAGGAACTAAGTATACAAAAAGTTTTATCGGAACCTTGCCTAAATTATGGACAATGGATAGTGTGTATGAAAAGCTTGCTGATTATTTACCTTTAGATGTTAATGTTATTAGTTCTTCTAAGGATCAGACTTGTATCTTCGTACTTTGCCAGAAGGATAAAGCCGATAAAGTATTTGAGACATTAAGAGGAATGGAATTTTCACTTCCAAGTATCGCTCCGGAACTGATACCGTCTATACAGTTAAAATATCTGGAAGCGGAGAAAGTGAAACTGGAGCTGGAGATTGAAGCTTCTGTGGCAGAGATTATATCTTATAAGGAATATAAGGAAGACCTTTGTTTCCTTCAGGATTATGACACGATGCGTGAGGAAAAATATGAGGTTCTAAGCCGGCTATGTCAATCGAAAAATGTATTTGTCATCACTGGATATATACCGGAAAAGGAAGTTGTCTCTCTTTCGGATTATCTGAACAATAATTATGAGGTTTCCATCGAAATCGAAGATCCTTCGGAAGAGGAAGAGGTTCCGGTACTACTTCATAATAATGTATTTTCTCAGCCCCTCGAAGGTGTTGTTGCTTCCTACAGCCCACCGGGTAAGGGAGAGATTGATCCGACAACAATGATGTCCTTATTCTATTATCTGTTATTTGGTATCATGTTGTCCGATGCAGGCTATGGATTTTTAATTGTGGCGGCTTGTGGATTTGGTTTATTGAAGTTTGGTAGAAAGATGGAACAATCGACGAAGAATACACTTCTGATGTTCTTATTTTGCGGTATTTCAACTGTATTCTGGGGAGTTATGTTCGGTAGTTATTTTGGCGATATCATAGATGTCGTATCTGAGACATATTTCAACCATAAGATTACAATACCGGCATTATGGTTTTTACCGATGAACCAACCCATGAGAATGCTCACCTTCTCGATGGCATTAGGTATTATTCATCTTCTTACCGGATTATCCATCAAATTGTATCAACAATTGAAACAAAAGGATTATAAGTCTGCACTTTATGATGTTGTATTCTGGCTGGTACTGTTGATAAGCTGTATTGTTATCTTATTATCCATGCCTATGATTACTAACCTGCTTGGTGTCAGTCTTGCGATACCCGCAGTCATCGTGAATACTTCGAATATATTGGCGATCTTATCCTCCATAGGAATCATCTTAACGAATGGACGAGAATCCAGAAATCCCTTCAAACGTTTCTTAAAGGGATTGTATGCTTTTTATGGCATCTCAGGATATCTGAGTGATGTATTATCTTATTCTCGACTTCTTGCTCTAGGACTTGCTACCGGAGTTATCGGTATGGTAATTAACAAGATGGCGGCCATGGCTGGAAAGGGAATTGTTGGCCCTTTGGTATTTACGATTATTGTTATAGGCGGCCATATGTTGAATCTGGCTATTAATGCACTTGGAGCTTATGTTCATACAAATCGTTTACAGTATGTTGAATTCTTTGGAAAATTTTATGAGGGTGGCGGACGTACTTTCAATCCTTTTAAAATGAAAACAAAATATTACAAGATTAAGGAGAAGATAAAAAATGAAAATTGATATGAATAGTTTAGGTATTGTATTTGCTCTTCTAGGAGCAGTATTAGCTGCGTTATTATCCGGTATGGGTTCAGCAAAAGGGGTAGGTTTGGCAGGTCAGGCTGCAGCAGGTGTTGTTACCGAAGATCCCAGTAAATTCGGTAAGGTTCTTATCTTACAGCTTCTTCCCGGTACACAGGGCATTTACGGCTTATTGATCGCGTTTGTTACTTTATCTCAGATCGGTATCTTAGGCGGAAGCAGTGATATCGAATTATGGAAAGGATTATTATATTGTGCAGCATGTCTTCCGATGGCTTTCGTAGGATACTTCTCAGCTGTAGCACAGGCGAAAGCTTCTGTCAGCAGTATTGGAATTATTGCTAAAAAACCCGAGCAGTTTGGTAAAGCTATGATCTTCCCTGCAATGGTTGAGACCTATGCGATTTTAGCTTTACTTATTTCTATTTTAGCTATTTTTGGAGTTGCCGGTTTATAATTAAGAACAGTTAGGAGAGTTAACTATGACTGGATTAGAAAAAATACTGAAGGTGATAGAGGATGATGCGAAAGCGAATGCTGACAATATAATCACAAAAGCTCAGAAAGAAGCAAATGAGATTATGGAAGCAGCGAAGCTCGAGGCAGATAAGAAATGTGCTGAAATCGCCTTAAAATCCGAAACGGAAGAGAAAGCAATTATAAGCCGTTCGGAGTCTGCAGCAGCATTACTGGAAAAGAAAAAAATCCTCGATGCAAAGCAGCAGATCATCAGTAATGTTATTACCAATGCCAGACATTCACTGGTTGAATTATCGGACTCCGAATATATGGACATTATTCTTAGAATGGTAACAAAATTCGCTCATAATAAAGAAGGAGTAATTCTCTTCTCGCAGAAGGATAAGCATCGGTTATCTGCTGATTTTAGCAATAGGGTAGCTCAGGCATTGGCGGATAAGAATAAAGCTTCTTTGATTATAGCCGAAGATACAGTAACCATCGATGGCGGATTTATTCTTAAGTATGGTGATGTGGAAGAAAATTGCTCTTTCGATGCGTTATTTAGCTCGGCAAAAGAGGAACTTTCCGATAGAGTGAATGCCATATTATTCGAATAATGATCTAAGAGAGGTGATGACATGATTGATAAGCAATACACTTATGCAGTAGCACGTATCCGCTCAAAAGAAATTATGTTGCTTAGTAAATCTGATGTCGAGCAGATCATGAGCTGTAAAAGCGAAAAGGAGTGTTTGCGTTTACTGACAGAAAAAGGATGGGGCAGACCAGGTGATGAGACTGCAGAACAGTTTTTAAGTGCTGAAAGAGAAAAGACCTGGGAGCTGATGAGAGAATTGGTAGAGGATATGTCAGATTTTGATACCTTCCTTTATATAAATGACTTTCATAATCTTAAGGCAGCCATCAAGCAGGTTTACACAAATACTTCCAGAGACGACATATTTATAACCAATGGTACGATAAAACCGGAACTGATTCTGACTGCGGTGCAGGAGCACAATTTCTCACTTCTACCAGATTTTATGCGTAGTTGCGCGGAAGAAGCATATTATGTACAACTTCATACAGCAGACAGTCAGTTATGTGATATCATTATTGATCAGGCATCCCTGGAGACAACTTATCAAAAGGGAAAGGCATCCGGTGTAGAGGTATTGGCAGAGTATGTAGAATTGTATATAGCTGCAGCGGACATCAATATTGCAATCCGAAGCTGTAGGACGGGTAAAGATAAGGTATTTCTTGAACGCGCCCTTGCAGCTTGTGATACGATTAACATTCAGTCCCTGAGCAGTGCAGCAACAGAAGGGGAAGAAGCAATCTACGAATACCTGCAGAATACTGTTTATGCAGATGCAGTTCAGGCGATTAAGAAATCCTTGTCCGCATTTGAATGTTGGTGTGATAATCTGATTATTTCACATATTCAGATACAAAAATATAACTCCTTCACCTTGTCACCCTTAGCTGCATATATTCTCGCAAAAGAGAATGAGATTAAAACCATGAGAATAGTGCTATCGGGTAAGAGAAATGATATCTCAGATCTCTCTATCCGGGAAAGATTGAGGGAAATGTATGTATAAAGCAGCTGTACTTGGTGATCGTGACAGTATTTACGGCTTTGCAGCTCTAGGGCTGGAGACGTATCCGGTACTGAACCGGGATGAAGCGGCAAAGATCCTTAAGACACTTGCAGATGGACAATATGCGGTTATCTATATTACAGAAAGTTTGCAGGCAGAACTCGAGCTTGAAATCGATCGTTATGTGAATCAGTACTTACCAGCAATTATCCCGATACCCGGAGTATCAGGAAATACCGGTAACGGTATGCGTTATGTAAAGAAATCGGTGGAGCGCGCAGTTGGCTCTGATATTATTTTTAATAACTAAAAAGTAAGCACAGCTGCCTCAAACGTAATTATTTTTGGTGGCATAGATCATGAGCTGCTTAGCAGTATGGAGGTTTTTTATGAGTAAAGGCACAATTAAAAAGGTTGCCGGTCCGTTGGTAGTCGCTGAAGGTATGCGAGATGCTAATATGTTCGACGTAGTTCGTGTTAGTGAACAGCGTCTGATCGGTGAAATCATTGAAATCCATGGCGACCAGGCATCCATTCAGGTATATGAAGAGACTTCAGGTTTGGGGCCAGGGGAACCGGTGGAATCAACCGGAGCACCACTCAGTGTAGAACTTGGACCTGGTCTCATCGGAAGTATATTTGATGGTATTCAGCGTCCATTGGTTGATATCATGGAAGCCATTGGTACGAACTTAAAGAGAGGTGTAGAGATTCCTTCTTTAAATAGAAATACCAAATGGCATTTTGTTGCAACTGCATCGGTTGGCGATGAGGTGGAAGCAGGTGATGTAATCGGTACCGTAGCTGAGACAGATATCGTTACCCAGAAGATCATGATTCCGAATGGTGTAAAGGGTACAATTCAATCCATTCAGGAGGGTGATTATACAGTTACAGATACCGTTGCAGTATTACGTAAAGAAGATGGAACAACGGAGAATATTACACTGCTTCAGAAGTGGCCGGTTCGTATCGGTAGACCTTATAAGCAGAAACTTTCCCCGGATATGCCGTTAGTAACCGGTCAGCGTGTTATTGATACACTGTTCCCGATTGCCAAGGGTGGTGTTGCAGCGGTTCCAGGACCTTTCGGTAGTGGAAAAACAGTTGTTCAGCATCAGCTTGCGAAGTGGGCTGAGGCAGATATCGTTGTATACATTGGATGTGGTGAACGTGGTAATGAGATGACCGACGTATTAAATGAATTCCCGGAATTAAAGGACCCGAAAACCGGTAAGTCTTTAATGGAGCGTACCGTTCTGATTGCAAATACCTCCGATATGCCAGTTGCGGCACGTGAAGCAAGTATCTATGTTGGTATTACAATTGCTGAGTATTTCCGTGATATGGGATATTCCGTGGCACTTATGGCTGACTCCACATCTCGTTGGGCAGAAGCTCTTCGTGAGATGAGTGGTCGTCTTGAGGAGATGCCCGGTGAGGAAGGTTATCCGGCTTATCTTGCCAGCCGTCTGGCACAGTTCTATGAGAGAGCAGGTCGTGTTATCGCTCTTGGTAAAGAAGGAAGAGAAGGCGCTCTTTCTGCAATTGGCGCAGTATCTCCTCCCGGTGGTGATATTTCAGAACCGGTATCCCAGGCAACCCTGCGTATCGTTAAAGTATTCTGGAGTTTGGATGCAAATCTTGCTTATAGAAGACATTTCCCCGCAATTAACTGGTTGACCAGCTATTCCCTCTATAATCTTGGGAAATGGTTCAACGCTAATGTAAATGAGAAATGGGTTGATCTGAGAGCCAGAGTTATGAAGATGCTTAATGATGAAGCAGAACTTGAGGAAATCGTAAAACTGGTTGGTATGGATGCATTATCTGCTCCAGACCGTCTTAAGTTAGAAGCGGCAAGATCCATCCGTGAGGACTATCTGCATCAGGATGCCTTTCATGAGGTAGATACTTATACTGATCTTCATAAACAATATTTGATGATGGAACTCGTGTTACATTATTATGATATGTCCTTAGAGGCACTTGGAAAGGGCGTCCCGATTGACAGCCTGGTTAAACTGGCGGTTAGAGAGAGTATCGGTCGTTTTAAATATGTAACAATGGATAAACTGGATGCCGAATGTGAAGATATCCTACAGAACATGCAGATTGAGATTGATCAATTATTGAAGAAGGGGGAGGAAGCCTAATGCCAAAGGAATATAGAACCATTCAAGAGGTAGCAGGTCCTCTTATGTTAGTCCAGGGTGTTGAGAATGTAGCCTTCGATGAACTTGCTGAAATCGAACTCGCTTCCGGCGAGAAGCGTAGATGTCGTGTTCTGGAAATCGATGGTGGTAATGCTTTGGTACAGTTATTCGAAAGCAGTGCTGGTATTAATCTTGCAAGCAGTAAAGTGCGTTTCTTAGGACGAAGCATGGAGCTTGGTGTAAGCGAAGATATGTTAAGCCGTGTATTTGACGGTCTGGGTCGTCCTATCGATAATGGTCCGGAGATCTTACCGGAGAAACGTCTTGATATTAACGGTCTTCCGATGAATCCGGCAGCGAGAAACTATCCCCAGGAGTTTATTCAGACCGGTGTATCTGCAATTGACGGTTTGAATACGCTGGTACGTGGTCAGAAGCTCCCGATTTTCTCGGCAAGTGGTTTACCTCATGCAGAATTAGCAGCTCAGATCGCTCGTCAGGCTAAGGTACGTGGAACCACAGAACCCTTCGCAGTTGTATTTGCAGCGATGGGTATTACGTTCGAAGAAGCGAACTTCTTCACGGAAAGCTTCCGTGAAACAGGTGCAATCGATCGTACCGTAATGTTCGTTAACCTGGCAAATGATCCTGCGGTTGAGCGTATCTCGACTCCTCGTATGGCACTTACTGCTGCAGAATATCTTGCTTTTGAGAAGGATATGCATGTACTAGTTATCCTTACTGATATTACAAATTATGCGGACTCTCTGCGTGAAGTATCTGCTGCACGTAAAGAGGTTCCCGGACGTCGTGGTTACCCCGGTTATATGTATACTGACTTAGCTTCCCTTTATGAGAGAGCTGGAAGAAAGAAGGGCAAAAACGGAAGTATCACGATGATCCCGATTTTAACCATGCCTGAGGATGATAAGACTCACCCGATTCCTGACTTAACCGGATATATTACCGAGGGTCAGATTATTCTGAGCCGTGATCTTTATCGTCAGAGCATTCAACCGCCAATCGATGTTTTACCTTCCTTGTCCCGTCTAAAGGATAAAGGTATTGGTGAAGGCAAGACCCGTAAGGATCATGCAAACACCATGAACCAGATCTTTGCAGCATATGCAAGAGGTAAGGAAGCAAAAGAGTTGATGGTAGTACTTGGTGAAGCCGCGTTAACAGATATTGATAAGTTATATGCTAAGTTCTCCGATGCATTTGAAAAAGAGTATGTATCTCAGGGCTTTCAAACAAATCGTGATATTGAAGACACCTTAAATCTTGGCTGGAAACTGTTATCCATTCTGCCGAGGACTGAGCTTAAGAGAATTAAGGATGAGTTACTGGATCAGTATTACGGCAAAGTATAAGGGGGTGCTTAACTTTGGCTAAGGCACGTGTAAATCCGACACGAATGGAGCTAACAAAGCTGAAGAAGAAGCTGGCAACAGCAACCCGCGGACATAAGCTTTTAAAGGATAAGCGGGATGAGCTGATGCGGCAATTCCTCGATATGGTTCGAGAGAACAGAGCACTTCGTGAAAAAGTAGAACAAGGAATTATGGCTGCAAATAAAAACTTTGTCCTTGCAAGATCAGCTATGCCGGATGAGGTT
>JAGFXQ010000399.1 GCA_017861355.1 Bacillota bacterium | reverse complement strand
GCAGTGATGATTTATCTATTATTCAATTGAAGAAGGTGGTAAATCTTAATCCACATTTTATCAGGGCTTATCACTTGTTAGCACTTCTTCATATGAAGCAAAAGGAAAATGAAAAAGCGAAAAAGTTCCTGTATAAGGCAGCGAAGATCGATGTGACAAATACAACTACACTTCGTTATTTGAAAGAACTGGAAGTATCCGAGGGAGTCTTGAAGGATCCTTCCGCTAATCCGGAGGCTGAACATAGCTCAACCGGTGCAATTATGCCGATTTCCTCTTATCGGGAGGACAAGCCAAATATAATGGCATTTGTCAATCTGGTGATCGGTGTTATCATTGGTATCGCCGTAACTGCTTTTCTTATTGTACCTACACTGGAGAAGAGACAGGCTACAAATCCTGATTCGGAATATGTGGATTACAGTACCAGTCTGGCGAAGATTGAGGAACAGGAGAATACGATTGATACTCTCAAAAATGATAAGACTCAGCTGGAGCAGCAGATAGAAACCCTCCAGAATCAGATCGATAATGCTACCGTTCCTGAGGATAAGGCAGCAATCTATGATTCATTGATTGAAGCATTGCAGCTCTACCTTACTGAATTAGGGAAGCCGGAAAGCAGTCGGGATTATCTGACTATTGCAGATTTATTAGCAGGTATTGATGAGAAACAATTCACAAGTGAGAGCGCAGGCACTTTGATAGCATCGCTTCGGGATATCACCTATCCGGATGCTGCACAGAGCCATTATGATAAAGGTCATGACTTATACAGTAATGGTAAGTATGAAGAAGCAATTAAGGAATTGGAGAAGGCGATTGCACTTAATCCGGAGGATGTGAATGCAATATACTTTATTGGCAGATCGTATCATCGTCTGGACGATAAAGATAATGCAGCATTGTATTATAATATCGTATTAACCGATTACCCGGATTCAAACAGAGCTTCCGATGCACAGACTTTCCTGGATCAAGTACAGGATTAGATAAAATACTCTAACAACTCAAGATAAGAAGATATGGAAAGAAGACGTTTTATGCTGAATGGTGATACCATTCCATTAAAGGTCTTTTTTTCGTGCTTTCCGATATGTTTCGTTTAAATGTATTATATTTCATAGAGTCAGGAGGGAACAGCTCATGCAAGATGCTAAAAAGCAGAACAAAATGAATATAGAGAAGGGAGAAGAGGGGACAAGCTACGATATCAATCAACGATGCCTGATAATCCGATTGAACGAGGAGTTGGATCATCATAATGCGATCCGAATTCGGGAAAAAGCAGATAAATTAATTGACCGGTATAACATCAAGCACATTATCTTCGATTTTTCAGGTGCAGGCTTCATGGATAGCGCAGGCATTGGAGTGATTATGGGAAGATATCGTAAGGTTATATTCATAGGAGGTAAGACAGCAGTAGCTAATGTGAATTCTGCGGTAGACAGAATATTTCGATTATCTGGGTTATATAAGATTATTGAGAAATATGATACGGTCGAAACTGCATTAAGTATCATACAGCAAAACTAGTGAGTTTTAAAGCTGCATCGCAGATGCAGCTTTATAGGATGGTGTTAAATGAAAGGGGACTAAAGTGGCTATGAACGATAGGAATGAAATGACATTAGAATTTGAAAGTAAATCGCAGAATGAAAGCTTTGCCAGAACAGTGGTTGCTGCTTTTGCGACACAATTAGATCCGACGATTGAGGAACTGGCAGATATAAAGACAGCCGTCAGTGAAGCAGTGACCAATTCCATCATCCATGGATATACCGATACGATAGGTACGATTACGATGCATTGCATCATCATAGGGAATGAGCTTGTAGTGGAAGTAAGAGATATGGGGGCGGGTATTGAGAATATCGAGAAGGCAATGGAACCATTGTATACAACAAGACCGGAGTTGGAGCGCTCCGGAATGGGATTTTCCTTCATGGAGGCATTTATGGATAATCTGGAGGTTGAGTCAGAGATAGGCAGCGGAACATTAGTCAGAATGAGTAAGAAAATAGGCAGATCCCAGCGCAGAAATGAGTATGCGCAAGAAGCCGGCCAAAAGGCTTAGCAGCTGACCCAGGAAGTACATATCTTTAAGCTGCAAGGAAGGGAGAGAGGTTTAATGTGGATACGCTTGAACTGATTAGAATGTCTAAGGAAGGTGACAAAGAAGCCAGGGATCGTGTGGTCAAGGAGAATGTCGGATTAGTTTGGAGTATCGTCCGGCGCTTTGCAAATCGAGGGCATGAGATGGAAGACTTGTTTCAGATTGGTAGTATAGGCTTAATTAAAGCAATTGATAAGTTCGATTCCTCCTACGAGGTGAAATTCTCCACCTATGCCGTGCCGATGATTACAGGTGAAATTAAGCGATTCCTACGCGACGACGGAATGATAAAGGTAAGCAGATCACTGAAGGAGACGGCAACAAAAATCCGTGTTGTCCGTGAAAGATACAGTAATATCCATGGAAGAGAACCTACACTGGAGGAAATAGAAGAAGAATTGGATGTTGATAAAGAAGAAATTATTATGGCATTAGAAACAGGAGCTGAAGTAGAATCGTTGTATAAAACGATATATCAGGGAGATGGAAGTCCCATCTTTCTTATCGATAAATTAGCTGAGACAAAGGATGAAAGTGAAAATTTAGTAGACAGGCTTGCTTTAAAAGAGATCATAGCTTCATTGGATGAGAAGGAGCAGGAGATCATCAGGCTTAGATACTTTAAAGATAGAACACAGACGGATATTGCCAAAGAACTGGGTATTTCTCAAGTTCAGGTATCGCGAATGGAGAAACGTATTTTGAAAATTATGCGCGAAAGACTGGGAGCATAAGCGAAAACCATATCTTACCAGTATAGTTAAAAGTTAAAATCACATACTAAAACCAATAAAAGAAAGCATCATTGTATTAAAATCACATACTAAAACCAATAAAAGAAAGCATCATTGTATTAACTTGATAGTATCAGCATTACAAAAGCTGAGTATCAGTTAGAACATATGATGCTTTTATTGTGTAACAGGAAATTACGTCCTATTACACAATAAGCCCTCCGGGCAGGGTGCGCACTCGCGCGTATGGTATTTGTCAGCGTTGCTGACCGCGCTCGGCGTAATCTATAGAGAGATGGAGAGTGAAAGTAGCATGACGATGAGAAAGAAGTTAATCTGGGTTGCCGCCTTTGTTATATTTATGGCAGTAGCAATTGTCTTATGTGTAGAACTGTTTGCTACCAATCAGGAGACTCAATATGATGGTACGCTGGTAAGAAAAGCAATAGAATTGTTTGTTCTTGCCGGTACCGGATGCCCATATTTATGCTAGAGAAGCTTATTGGAGAAAGGTGTAGGTAAGATTATGGCAAATCAAAAGCAAGGAACTGCTTCTCAGGTAGTAAGAGAGCAGGATAAACAAAAGCGGGATCAGGCATATAATAAATATGTCAAACAGAAAACACCAACCTTTAGTACGGCCAAGAATACTATCAAGGCATTCTTCATCGGTGGAATTATCTGTACCATGGGACAAGCGTTTATCGCTTATTATAAATATATGGGAGCCTCCGAGGATACTGCGAAGGCCTATAAT
>JAGFXQ010000138.1 GCA_017861355.1 Bacillota bacterium | reverse complement strand
CAAAAATCAAAGATGCCCTTTTACATCTTAGGTCTAGCGCAATAGCACAAGATCTTTCCTGTCCAATCAAGTTTAAGAACTCGTTTCGCAATTACCTCATTATACTACTTTATTCATATTCTTTACGGCGGTGGAAAGCATAAGCTTGATACGATTGAGCTGGTTCACCTCACTGGCACCCGGATCATAATCAACTGCTACGATATTAGCCTCCGGATGCTGTCTTCTCAGTTCCTTGATTACTCCTTTTCCTACGATATGATTAGGAAGACAACCGAAAGGCTGAGTACAGACGATATTCTTCACTCCGGAATGGATTAATTCAAGCATCTCACCGGTCAGGAACCAACCCTCTCCGGTCTGATTTCCGGTCGATACAACAGGCTCGGCATAACGTGCGAGTTTACTGATATGTACCGGAGGTGTGAAGCGTTTACTTCTGGACAATTCTTTCTTTGCGGTTCTTCGAACCTGTTCTAAGGCCCAGATTACCAGGTTGCCGATTCGTGCACTTACTTTCTTCTTGCCAAGATATTTTGCTCTAAAGTTATTATTATAGGCGCTGTACATAAAGAAATCCAAGAGATCAGGCATGACAGCTTCTGCGCCTTCTGCTTCCAATAATTCTACAAGATAGTTATTAGCGGAAGGAAGGAATTTCACTAAGATCTCACCTACAATACCAACTCTGGGCTTTTGTACAGTCTCATCAAGAGGAAGCTGATCAAATTCCCGAATGATGCCTCGAAGATTACGTTTATATTCGTGCCAGTTCCCCTTCTCAAGGCTCCTAATGCAGATTTTTCGCCACTTGTCATGGAGAGCGTTCGCAGAGCCGGGTGTCTGCTCATATGGTCTGGTTCGGTACAGAACCCGCATAAAGACATCACCGTATACAAGAGACTGCATTGCTGTGATTAATAGCTTTGGTGTAATCTTTAATCCGGGGTTCTTCTCTAATCCGGAAGCACTCAGGGAGATTACCGGTATCTGTTGCATTCCTGCTTTCTCCAAAGCACGTCGGATAAATCCTATGTAATTGGTAGCACGGCATCCGCCACCGGTTTGGGTTATCATGACGGCTACCTTGTTAAGATCATATTTACCGGATAATAGGGCATCCATGATCTGTCCGACCACCATAAGGGATGGGAAGCAGGCATCGTTATTCACATATTGCAGGCCTACGTCAATGGAGCGACGGTTATCATTTGGTAATACGACTACTTTATATCCGCCACTGCGAAGCGCCGGTTCCAATAAATCAAAATGGATCGGTGACATCTGAGGAGCAAGTATCGTGTAGGTTTCCTTCATATCCTCAGTAAAGACGACCCTGTGATGAGCGGATGAAGATACCTTTGGTATGATGTTCTTATCTTCGCGTTCCCGTACTGCGGACAACAAGGAACGAATTCGAATTCTTGCAGCACCAAGATTATTCACCTCATCAATCTTCAAAACAGTGTATATCTTTCCTGATTTCGTGAGGATATCATTCACCTGATCGGTGGTGACCGCATCCAGACCACAGCCAAAGGAATTAAGCTGTATCAGTTCGAGATTAGGCTGTGTACGGACATAGGAAGCAGCAGCATATAATCTCGAGTGATACATCCATTGGTCGATTACAATGGTAGGGCGGTCAATCTTGCCAAGATGAGAGATTGAGTCCTCTGTTAAGACTGCAACACCATAGGAATTAATCAGCTCCGGAATACCATGATGAATCTCCGGATCGATATGATAAGGACGACCGGCCAGTACGATTCCCTTACGTCCGGAAGCTCGCAGATAAGCCATAGTCTCTTCGCCTTTTTTACGCATATCCTCCCGGGCAGACATAAGCTCAGCCCATGCCGAAGCGGCAGCAGCCCTAACTTCATTTGCAGGGATTTGCTTTTCACCGAATATTTCGATCAGACGGTTTGTCAGGATTTCTTCACTTTCAAAGGAGAGGAAGGGATTATCAAAATGGATGGATGAATCCTTCAGTTCCTCCACATTGTTCTTAATGTTCTCAGGGTAAGAGGTTACAATCGGGCAATTGTAATGATTATTCACACCTTCCACTTCTTTGCGTTCAAAAGGAATGCTCGGATAGAAGATATAACGTACACCTTGGTCAATTAACCACTTGATATGCCCATGAGCCAGCTTGGCAGGGTAGCATTCCGATTCACTGGGAATGGATTCAATTCCAAGCTCGTAGATCTTACGATTGGAAGTGGGAGATAATACAACACGATAACCTAACTTAGTGAAGAAAGTATGCCAGTAAGGATAATTCTCATATAGATTAAGAACTCTGGGAATTCCTACAATGCCACGCTTTGCATTTGCTTCCTCGAGTACTGGGTAAGAGAAATATCGTTCCAGCTTATATTCAAATAAATTCGGGATGTTATCGACATTCTTCTCTTTGCCAAGTCCTCGCTCACAACGGTTACCGGTGATATATTGTCTGCCGCCGGTGAATTTATTGACGGTCAGAAGGCAGTTGTTGGTGCAGCGCTTGCAACGTGCAAGTGCGGTGTCGAACTTTAACTCATTGATCTCATCAATGGAGAGCATGGAGCTATCTTCTCCCTCGTAATGTTCCCTTGCAATCAATGCAGCGCCAAAAGCACCCATGATACCGGCGATATCCGGTCTTACTGCTTCACAGCCGGAGATATTCTCAAAGCTTCGTAGTACAGCGTCATTATAAAAAGTACCGCCCTGTACGACCATCTTCGCACCCAGGTCCTTCGGATTGGTTATCTTAATTACTTTATAGAGTGCATTCTTAATTACGGAATAAGCCAGACCAGCGGAGATATCAGCTACGGTAGCACCTTCCTTCTGAGCCTGCTTCACCTTTGAATTCATAAATACAGTACAGCGCGTACCTAAGTCGATCGGGTTTTGCGCAAATAAAGCTACCTTAGCGAACTCCTCGACTTCATAATTCAAGGATTTGGCAAAGGTCTCAATAAAGGAGCCACATCCGGAGGAACAAGCCTCATTTAACAGTACGTTATCGACAGAGTGATTTCTTATTTTAATACATTTCATATCCTGTCCGCCAATGTCAAGGATACAATCTACTTCCGGCTCAAAGAATGCAGCTGCATGATAATGAGCCACTGTTTCGACTTCACCCTCATCTAACATCAAGGCTGCTTTGATTAAAGCTTCACCATAACCGGTGGAGCAGGAGCGAACGATCTTTGCCTTCACAGGCAGAAGCTCAAAAATCTCCTTAATCGAGCGGAGCGTAGTCTTAAGAGGGCTGCCATTATTATTGCTATAGAAGGAATAGAGAAGGGAGCCATCTTCCCCCACCAGTGCTACCTTAGTAGTGGTCGATCCGGCATCGATTCCAAGGAAACAGTTACCTTGATAGCTGGCTAGGTCTCCTTTTTTTACGGTATGTACAGAATGTCTATTCTTAAACTCATCATATTCTGCTTCATTGGCGAACAAGGGTGTCATACGATTGACCTCAAAGTCCATCTTGATGCCTTGAGACAGCAGATCATAGAGTGCTGAGAGCTCTTTATTGATATCTTGCTTGGAATTCATGGCAGCACCAATTGCCGCGAACAGATGAGAATGGGTCGGAGCGATTACCTGCTCTTCCTTCAGATTCAAGGTACGGATGAAGGCATTCTTTAGTTCACTGAGGAAATGCAACGGTCCTCCCAAAAATGCCACGTTACCGCGGATGGGTTTACCACAGGCAAGGCCACTGATTGTCTGGTTTACGACTGCTTGAAAGATAGATGCCGACAAATCCGGTTTGGTGGCTCCTTCATTAATTAAAGGCTGAATATCTGATTTGGCAAAGACACCGCATCTTGCAGCAATCGGATAAATTGCCTGATAATTTTTCGCATACTCATTCAGACCGGAGGCATCTGTCTTGAGCAAGCTTGCCATCTGGTCGATAAAGGAACCTGTACCGCCGGCACAGATGCCGTTCATTCGCTGATCCAGTCCATTTGTGAAATATATAATCTTTGCATCTTCACCACCAAGCTCAATTGCAACATCGGTCTGTGGTGCAAAGTCTTGAAGTGAAGTCGAAACTGCCACTACTTCCTGGACAAATCCGATATCTAAGTGCTTGGATATCGTTAACCCGCCTGAGCCGGTAATCATCGGAGATACACTTAGGTTGCCAAGCGCATCCTGAGCCTTTTTTACCAAGCCGGCAAGAGTCTCCTGTATATTTGCAAAATGTCGCTCATAATCGGAAAACAACAAATCTCCCGCATCATTTATGATTACGATTTTAACTGTTGTAGAACCTATATCAATACCCAATCTATACCTATTATTCATGTCAAATGTCTCCTTATAAAGCGACCGTATAAAGCTGGTGCCCCAAAATAAGCTTTCTATATTATACGATACATATCCTGTAAGTTCAACTGCATTATTTCATAGAAAAGAGAACAAATCATAAAATAAATCTTAAAATTTGGTAACTATTCAAGCTGGCAGAAATATTTATAAATCAGACCGTGAAAGTTTACTTTCTAAGGACTGTTTGTAAATATTTCTATTTGCGCGAAAGCAAAGTGAGCATTGCAAGCTTGCTTGCATAATGCGAACGTGCACGCGAACCGGAGAAGCTCGCGTAGCGTGCTTCTTCCGGTTGGATTAATCAATACAGCGAGGAAATCCATAGGATTTACGTGCCTGGCCTGAATAGTTATACAATATTTAATCCTATTGTTGAACCTTTTTTCTAATGCAGAATATAATAGGTAGAAGATGTTCATTGCTATGGGAAGGAGCACGGTTATGTATTGTAATAACTATGCAGTTAAGAAAGGGGATACGCTGTATACAATCAGCAAACAATTTAATACCGGACTTAATGCGATCATGACTGCAAATCCGACAGTAAATGTATACAATCTGATGGTTGGTGATATACTATGTATTCCAATCAGTGTACCAAGCAATAATTATAAGAATTATTCTCCCTATCTCGTTGAAGAAGGAGATACCTTAGGAAGTATACTTAAGAAACATAATATCAATTTGGCAGATTTAATGCAGGAGAATAAGATGGACGAAATATATCTGATGCCGGGTACCACCATAAGTGTTCCGATTGTCGAACAAGAATGATCATAAGGAAGCTCCCCGGAAAACAACGTTTTATTCCGTATTTTTTGGGGAGCCGGATCCTTGGTTACATAGGAAATATTGTAACTATTCAGGCCAGGCTCGAAAATCCTGCGGATTTCCTCACTCTATTGGATTAATCCAATAGAAATATATAAATACAGCCCTTAGAAAGTAAACTTTCACGGTCTGTTTTTATATATTCTGCTGGCCTGAATAGTTACAAAATATTATGAATTTTTCATGGTTTTTTAATGATATTTACATTTTGTTTTGTTTGACAAAGATAGCATAAAAACATATAATTGTTTTGAGTTATACAAAAACATGAAAAAGGATGTGGTAAGGATGGAAGCCGGCCCTGATAGTAGGCATATGGGTAGCAGTAAATACAACATAATAGGGACTGCAATAAGCAGCAGATTGTAAGAATGCGAACGGTGATATTCCACCTTAACGTTAGACAAGCTTACCTTCCACTGCTTATCGTGCAGTGGAAAGGAGCATACTATGATCGATATTTTTAGAACAACAGAAGGTGCGTTACAGCGCTTGACTGAAATAACAGAAGGTTGCTGGATCGCAATGACAGATCCGTCTGCAACTGAATTGATGGAGATTGCAGAAGCCACAGGAATTGAGGTTGATCATCTCAGAGCGCCTTTGGATGAAGAGGAACGAGCAAGAATTGAAGTGGAGGAGAATTACACATTAATCTTAGTAGATATACCCTCCCTGGAAAAGAGAAATAATAAGGATCGTTATGTTACAATCCCGTTAGGAATTATCGTAGCAAAAGATTATTTAATCACGGTTTGCTTAGAAGAAACCTCGGTATTGAAATGCTTTATTGACGGAAGAGTACGGGATTTTTATACCTATAAGAAGACCCGGTTTATTCTTCAGATTCTGTACCGGAATGCATCCACATTTCTACAGCATCTGCGAACCATTGACCGTAAGAGTGAGGAGATTGAGCGAAAGCTCCACATCTCTACACAGAACAGAGAATTGATCGATTTGCTGGAATTAGAGAAGAGTCTGGTGTACTTCACTACCTCACTTCGTTCGAACGAAGTGGTATTTGAGAAGATGTTAAAACTTGAGACAATCAAGCATTATCCGGAGGATGAAGATCTTCTGGAGGACCTGATTATCGAGAATAAGCAGGCGATTGAGATGGCGAATATCTATAATGGCATTTTGACCGGAATTATGGGTACCTTTGCTTCAATTATTTCCAATAATCAGAATCTTGTAATGAAATTATTAGCTGCAATTACCATTGTACTTTCCATTCCTACCATGATAGCAAGCTTTTATGGTATGAACTTTGTAAATATTCCGGGCAAGGATAATCCTTACGGCTTTTATTTTATTGTATTGGCAGCCTTGATATTATCGGCGATTATCGTATTTGTATTCCGGAAGAAGAAAGTATTCTAGGAATTCACTGCAGCAAAGATACTAAATGGAGGTTATTTCGTGAAATTTTTAAATCGACTTGAGCGCAGATTCGGTAGATATGCCATACCGAATCTGATGAAATATATTGTTGGTATTTTTATCCTGGGTCTGGCACTTGGAATACTGCCCAATAATGCAATGGCATATTTTTTAAGCTTGGATTTTCCGTCTATCATGAAGGGACAGGTCTGGAGAATTATTACCTGGATTATTCCCATCAGTTCCATGCAAGGTATTCTATTCTGGGCTATATCGGTCTATGTATATTACATTATCGGCAATGCATTAGAGAATACCTGGGGAGCATTTCGCTTCAACTTGTTTTTCTTCACAAGTATTTTGTTTAATATTTTATCAGCCCTGATTACATTTATGATTACCGGAGTGAGTATTTCACCGGGGTTAGACTTTATCTGTGGGATGATGTTCTTTGCTTTTGCTGCTACCTATCCGAATATGGAATTCAGACTTTACTTCCTGATTCCAATTAAAGCAAAATATATTGCCTGGCTCCAGGGAGCAATCTATATCTATACGGTTTTCAAGTATATTGTAAGTGGTCAAGCAATCATGATTATTCCGCTGATTGTATCCTTTGGAAGCTTTCTTATCTTTTTCTTTGCCACTAGGAATTATCGACGGATCTCGCCGAGTGAATATAAGCGTAAAGCAACTTATCGCAAACAGATGCACGAAGGCAAAAACAGTGGCAATGTTACACAATTTCGTGGTAAGAATGTAATCACAAGACATAAATGTGCAGTATGCGGAAGGACAGAGTTAGACAATGATCAGTTGGAATTCCGTTTCTGCTCTAAATGTGACGGTAATTATGAATATTGTATGGATCATTTATTTACACACGAACACGTAAAAAACAGCCAAAATTAGCAGAAATAATCAGGATCAAGGGATGTTGCAAAACAAATAATCTCAATCATTGAGGATGTATCCGATCACAGGGCCCCAATGCGTGTAAATTGAATGTTTTGTTGCATCCCTTTCTTACGAGTAAAAACAATGTAGGAAAGGTGATTGGATTGATTTCATAGATACAAACAGAGGAGATGACATTACTCTTTTGCAAACTATAGAATAAGACAGGAACAGGATGGTACACAAAGATGAATAAAAAAATAAAAAACTTGAGCCAGGAGATTCGCAGCGGAAAGCAGCTACAGGAGAATATTCCTCAGCTTTTAAATTACATGGCGGACTATTATCAAACCTATGCAGAAGTCCGATTGGTACTTCACTATTATGCGTTTTATGAAGCATACTTGGATGAAGAGGATACCTGGAGCAAGGAAGCGAAAGCAGCAGTCACCCAGTTGAATCAAATGGTTAAGAATCATTTGATTTCACCCTGTAGCGGAGCTGTCAGAGAGAAGGCTATCCGTGAGGCGGATGATCTCCGTAAAGAAATCAGCAAGAGAATGAACATGCTGACCGTTTACACAGACATCTTCCAGATCTATGAATATGTAATCAACCGCTTGGAATATCGCTTTAAAGAGAAGTCGGAACCGGTGGATGAGATAGAATTTGAGAAGGAAATATTGCGTTATATCTTTGCGGATGAGGACAACTTCATAATAAATGAGAAAATCAGAGAAATCATTGGACAATTACCGATTCGTATCACAAAACAGAAGTACTTTGATCTGTTATTGGATAGTCTGAATGCTTATCTGGGATCCGATGAAGAGAATCTAAAGTCCTATCTCTATATAATTCGTACATCGGCTATGCTTTATCGTGAAGAAGGAATGGAAGATTACTATCCGGAGCTTGC
>JAGFXQ010000137.1 GCA_017861355.1 Bacillota bacterium | reverse complement strand
ATGAATGGGTAACTGCCTGTGAAGCAGTAAACACGGCAAATGATAGTATCTACCGTGATTACGAACAAGCCTATGATGCAGCGTTAGCTGCAGGTACCCTTTTGCCGACGATGCCATCGGTTACGCCGTTACCAACCCAAAAGGAAGCATTGACGGAAGACGCAGTGAAGGGCAGAATCAAAAAGACCACCACAATTGACATATCGAAGGTTACCGACAGTTTGAGCGGAGTACAGAAGTATAAGCTGAATTCCTATATCAACTATACTTTTGATAATATCCTGATCAATCATGGAGTTGAAGAGGGTGTCTGCGCAAGTCCGACCAATCGAGTTTTGACCAGGAATTACTCCGGCTACTGTGATGATGTGCTCAGTACCTCGCTCGAAAATATATTTTTTATGTATACACCCCTCGACAGTGTCTCAGGAACACTACTGTCACATGAGGAGGTGGTGATCAACAACCAGATTCCCGAGAGTTTCAATATCTATCTGGTAATTCAGGCTGAGGAATCAGCTGCAATTTCTGCACACCTACCGGTTAAGTTATCCGGCACATCGAATACACTACACCTGTACAGCCAGGCTGACCTGAATGTAACTGGCACCAGCTCTGTATCCACGAGTAATTCAGCATCTGAGAATGACCGACTGCTGAAGGAGCGTAACACAGAAAAAGGTAAAATCTATGATGTAACAATTAACATATATGAGAGCGGCTCCGGCTTTACCAAACAGCTCCACTCGCTTAGCTCTACGGTTATATCGGAATAAGTATTACTTTGGAAGGACATGACTTCGGAAGGAGGGAATTTATGAAATCACAAAAGGATAACAAAGACAATAGAGGATCCACGCTGTTACTTGTCATCGTGTGCATGCTTTTTGTCGGCATCATAGCTTCTCTAATCCTTGTCTATACCTCACACAACCTGAAAATGATGAAGGAGGCGGCTATGGCCTCCGGTAATTTCTATACAGCCGAGAATGTCGTCGATGAGTTTAAGACAGGACTGGAAGAACTGGGCGATCAAGCCGTACGTACCGCTTATACCAAGTGGCTGCAACAGTATACGACTACAACGGCCGATCAGCAGGAGAGGCTGTTCAAAGACTTATTTGTCAGTGAATTGGAGACTCTTCTGAATAATCAGTTCCTGCCAAAACTCGCAGCAGATCCATCCCAGCTACTGTATAAGTTCGGAGCAACGAATGTTACCCGACTTGCTACACCAACCGTGGTTCAAAACGGTTTTACCCTAACCCTGAAGAATATTTCCATCGCCTATACGGATGCAGAAGGAATGTCTTCCAAAATTTCGACCGATTTGGTTTTTGACGTAAAGTATCCGGGCTTTCGGTCCAATACCGTGAAGGGCATGAATCTGGAAGCACCGGAATATATCATCCTAGCAGATGAGCAGATTACCAATGATGTTACGATAAATGGAACCATCAAGGGAAATCTCTACGGAGGAGGTTATAACCCTACAGCAACAACCGCTGATAAATATACGGAAACCGGAATTCGATTCAACAGTAACAGCAGTCTTCAGGTCTATGCAGATAAGATTATGACCAGAAGCACGATAGAGCTTGCGGACCGAAGTTCGGTCGAAGTTCGGTCAACATCAAGGGTCTCAACGGTGAATATGACTATACAGGAACCTTAAGCTATTCGAATCTTTGGGCGAAAAACCTTCGACTGACCGGTATCTCATCTAAGACAGATCCGGTTCAGCTGACAATTCAAGGGAATTGCTATTTGGCAGATGATCTGACACTGGATGCGGAAGCCTCTAATTTCCGACTTAAGGGTACTTATTACGGATATAATGCCAACAATGCTTATCTTGGGACGAAGGATACCAACGGAGTGCGCCTGATCTCAGGAACACCGGAAGGCAGTAGCTCCATCGTTCTGAATGGAAAGGATACTATTCTGGATCTATCCGACGCAACGAAGATCTGGATTGCGGGTAAGACCTTTATATCCATTCCTTATCGATATGGAATGGGTGCTACACTGGACAATGTGTCCGTCGGTCAGGGAGAATCCATCTCTTATCGCAGCTTGCAGGCAGCTTATTTGTTACCGGGTGATTGCATCAAGGGAATCGGCCATAACCCGATGACGGAGGAAGAATATATTAAGTTTACTTCAGACCCGACAAATTATTATGTAGATATCTCCATCAGTAGAAGAAGCGGTGGTATTCGACTCGAAAACTACGTGAACCGTGATCAGCCGGTACGCATCGCATCGGTAAATTATAATGATTCAACAAAAATGATTTATCTCTATTTGAACTTTCAGAGTTCTGATAAGGCAACCAAGTATTTCGAGGAATATATGGCCTATAATGGGGATCTTGTCAACAGCCGTTTGACGATGCTGGGAGACGGGAAGATATTATTTAATCCTGCCGTACTTGAGAATACAGGTAATGTCATCGGATACAACGAAGGAGTTTTAACCTTTACAAGAGGAAAACACTTTACCAGTGATCCATTGATCGAGAATGAGCAAATTGAGCTCTCTACAAAATTTACCGGTCTGACCACAAGCCTGGATGAAAATTATACAGGAGCAGGAACAAATGGTTTTCTTACAGATAATATCGTGAATATGTCAATGGTCACCCATAATACGCAGGTTGAAACCGATCTAAGTTATAGTGCAGACGGCTTGAATTATAGCCTGATCACCGGTGATGATGTCATAATCAATACAAATAAAGCAGGAATTATTATTGCCAAGGGTGATGTATACATAAATAACAGTGCTTCTTTTACCGGTCTGATTGTTGCCAGAGGCAAGGTGGTACTTCAGGGTAATGTAAATCTGAAGGCAGACCCCGATAATATCGGTTATCTGATCAAGAACCATGCAACCGTGGCTCCGTACTTCAATCTGAAAGTAGCCTCCGGTACCACCGGAAACGGAAGTGATATCTTTGCTTCTGACCTGATCAGTATTTCCTATGATAACTGGCGTAAAAATTAGTCGAAGCAGAGGGATAACAGAAGCAGCAGAAAGAGGATGGATGCAAAATGAGTAAAGGGTTCAAACAAAATAAGAATGCAGGCTATACCCTGATCGAAATGATTGTCGTCATTGTGATTATCGTCATCTTGTCCTCCGGTGCGGTCGTTGGATTTTCAGCATACTACAATTCCAGAATTGACAGTGCAGCACAGAAACTGGTGCTTGCGCTTTCCCAGACAAGACAGGAGACAATCATCCGTGCGGATGGTTCCGTCCGGATGGAGTTATATCTGGACTCTGAAGGTGACTGCTACGCGAAGGTCATCTACAGAAAAGGCGGATCGGATCAGGTGTTGCAGGAATATCAAATTTGCAACTCCAGGATCATATTGTCGTATAAGACCACAGCCGATATTACGACCTTGCTAAGTAATGCTCCATCATCGAAGATCATATTTAACTTTAAGAAGAGTACGGGGGGTCTCACCGAGAATTATAAGGATCTCATCCTGGAAGGTTCAGAGACAAAGAATATCATTATAATCAGGGAAACAGGAAGATGTGTCTATGAACCATAATTCTTAGAACCATAAGTCTTAGAATCGGAGGTGGCTGTGATGAACGCAGGAAGACAATTCAATAACAAAGGCTATACTCTGATCGAACTAGTCGTAACCATCCTGATTACTTCCATGGTGGCAGCGATCATTGTGGTATTTATATCCGCTTCCAGAGCCTCCTATGATGAGGTGAAGAAGGAGGCTGTACTTCAGGAAGAAGCCCAGATGGCGGGCTCCTATATCGGGGATATTGCAATCGAAGCCTCGGAATGTACTTTTACGCCATTTGTTAAAGATGGTAAGAACTATAAGGTATTGACCATCAAAGCACCCGATCCGGAATATGTATCGGGAACACTTGATAATTATTATTTCATCATATTATGGGAGCAGAGTACTCAGACACTGCGCTTCTGCCGAGTGAAGGACGATGCGGTGCCTCAGTCGGATGGCTCCTATCTGGTACCCTCCGGATCTCCGTTAGAATTCATCGCCGGCACAGGAACACTGGATTATGCAACGATGCTGTCCTCCGGAGGGCTTGATATTATTGGTAATCCGCGGGCTCTTCTGGCTAGATATGTGACTGATATGGAAGTGGTGGTTCCGAATACATCAACCGGCACAAAGCTTACTAAGATAAACTTGAAACTGAAGTATCGGGACCGGGAATATATTCTGTCCAAGAATATCACAGGGCGAAATCTGAATTAATCCGCTGGAAAGAAAGAAAGGACTGATTCTATGAGAAAATGGAAACGGAAATTAACTGGATGGATCATAGGTACCATATTAGTTGTGTTAGCGTCGATCACCTGGCTTTCTATCGAGATGCCATGGGTAAAAGCCACAGCCGGTGTCGTGAACAGCAGTGGTGTATATACGATCCCGGGAACCAGCGGAAGTCTTGGCTCCAGCGGGAATCCTTTTGTTGTACTTGAGATTGTTCCAAACGAGAAGATGGCCCAATTTGGTTATCTGGTGGACGGACAGGAACCGATCGATCTATTCAGTGCTATGGGAAGCACGAGTAAGGCTGCAGTGGCTTCTGCATTAAATAATTATATGACGATTTCACTCACGAACAATACAGTTGTGAAGCAGGAGTTTGTCACCGTAATTACTGACCAGGACTGGGCGAATTATTATTGGAACTTCAGTGTCAATGCAGACCAGTATGGCTATTATGAGCGACTTAGCGATCGAACCGGTAATTATGATCTTACTTTATCGAATAGGACAGTTACCGATCCGGTAACTCTTACTACAAAGACAGTATATGATTATGCAGTCACTCCGGTAACAGCAGGATCAGGCTACTATAAATGGGTTGGTTATACCTATGCTGCAAGCACAGCGTTAACCGATACCTCTACTTATCTAAATACAATTACTTCGGATACGGTACTTGCCGCAGACAGCTCTCAGCTTAAGAAAATCTATGGAAAGATGGGAAGCATAGCGGTATATAATGCTTATAATGGAGCTAAGGTCAATAAGGAATTATTTAAGAAATATGCACTTGGCCTTGTATATAGAGATAATGACATCAGTAAGGGCGAAGACAGCTCTGCTTATGAATTCTCCGGCTGGTACAAAGAACCACAATGCGTCAATGCTTACAATAGCTCAGACAAGGTCACTTCTAATATCACGTTGTATGCAAAGTGGAAGACCGTGTACAGTGGAGGTACGATTAGTCTCTATGGGATTACCTTTAACCCGAATGCAGGTGCCGATGGGGTTCTTCATATGCCGGATCCGATTCAATTCTTAAATTCCGGGGATATGATTGTAAAGCCGGACAGGATACCACTCCGTAACGGATATCTGTTCACAGGCTGGTATAAGGATGCAGCTTGCACGGAAACGTATGATTTCACCAAGGCAGTTACGGCCAATGCGACGGCTTATGCCGGTTGGGCTCCATTGTCGAGTGCAAAATATAAGATTAGCTTTAATGCAAATGCAGGAGCAGGTAATGCCGGTACGGTAACCAATCTGCCTGTTGATATTGCGGATGTGCTTCAGAATGGAAGGACAGCTGCTTATACCTCGATTGAGCCTCTGACGCCTCCGGCCAGGAGTAATTATGTGTTTGCGGGTTGGTATTGGAACTCCGCCTGTACGAATCCCTTTGCGTTCGATGAACCCATCCCTTCCGGTGTAACCTCGACGACAATCCAGCTCTATGCACGCTGGATTCCGACAACTTCGACTACCACCTATAAGATTAGCTTTAATGGCAACAAACCCTCCAAAGCCCTGTCCTCTGTGACCGGGGTCCCGGCTTCTCTGACCGGTCTGACCTACGGTCAGGATATAACTACCACTTTTCCTGTGGACGCACCTTATCTGAAGGGTAATATTGTTGAGAAGCTAAAGAATTATCATGTCAGCGTCATCACTGTGACACCGAAGGATTTTACAAATCAGATCGCTAACCTTGGATTGATTGATCGTGCGAATCTGATTGTTATGAATCAGACCTCAACTACTCAGATGCAGACCTTCTGGACAAGCTTTAAGAATACTGAGCTGTTCTCAAAGCCAGCTTCCCAATACAACCTGACAGCGACAGCTTTCACCGAGAACGATTTGTCCTGGGCTGCCACTCTGCGCCTGATGAATAAGATTACCGGCCTTCCCAGTACCACAATGTGCCCGGTGATCTATGATTACAGTATCTACCAATCGGTTATAGCAAGCACCAGCTCTTCCATTAAAACCACGTTGAGTTTCAACTCCACCTTCAGCGATTCCGGGACCTTCAGCAGCGGCAATGTCAGCGGCTACAGCAGTAATGTGTATAAGTTGTATCTGATGACGCAGCAGTTTAATCCGGTCACACTGCACAATGCTTATATTGCAACCTCCAAGTTTGATTCCAGCGGTAATTTTACCAACATCGGCAGCAGCTACACCAATGCGCGTCAATATTGGAATGAATATACCTTGCTTCCTTATTCGGTTCTCTCTTCCTCGGATTGGAACAGTACAACGAAGATCTTCGCTGCGAATTCGCTGGAGGTGTTGGGTATTAAGAGGAGTTATACGTTACCGGCAGGAAAAGGTCTGATCAATAACCGTTTATTCCTATATCAGAGTAGTGATAATCTGGTTACAGGGTTTATGACTCCGCAGCTTGAGAGTGCGGATCATTCTGCGATGAACAACTATTTTTACCCGGGTGGAGGCACACTTCCCGATCGTTATACGACGGCGGAAGGCATCTACTACATGCTTCATAACACAGGACTGTATACGAATTTTAATAAGAGCCTGAATATATTGGAGGTTGAGCCTTCGGATTCCTTTAAGAACTCGAGCTTCTGGTTCTGGTATATCAGCCGTTATGTTCCGAACTTTACCGGAACTTATAATGTGACATCAAAGAACTCTTCGGAATTCATCGGTGACATCGATGATTTGAACAGCCAGTATGATGTAATATATCTGGGTGTGGATGCAACGAATCTGGTTACCTCATTTATGCCAAGTGTGTCCTTCTCGGCAGCAGCGAATCAGGAGATCACCATAGATACACAGCAGGTAATTCCGGTTGCATATCAGAAGAAATCCCTAACCACGAGTACAACCTATACCTATCTGGTTCGCACCTCTTCAGCCAGTGGTTATACTCTGGTCAATGGTGCAGGTAAAAGCGTTCTGGATTTTACCGTATCAGGGACAACGGCTACTCCAAAAGTCATTTATACGAATATCGGGACAGACAAGACTTGGTTGGATCTGGCGCTTAGCTACAGTACAGGTAACAGTGGTAGCTCAACATACCGATATAGAATCGGTACCAGCACCACTTATAGTTACTTCAGGCGGCTTAATGTCATAAGTAATAGTTACTCAGCGATAGGGAGTCATTTTGAAGCAAATGACAGTGGTAATATTGAGCAAAAAAACTCAACGGGCCGCTGGGTCCGGGGCAATATTGTTCTAAATAATTATTATCTGAAAATTCAAACGAATACGAACACAATCAACACCTGGACGAATTATGAGGCAAATACTACAGTATCTGCAGGCGATGTGATCCGTTTCCCGTCGGGCTATTCCTATACCTGGAATTACCGTTATGCCCATATCGGAAAGCAGGTCACTGGAAAGACAACAAGAAGGGGTAGCTTTAATCATACCAGTGATAATATAGACCAATATAATTTTTCGGGCAATGATCTGACGGAAGCGAAGATGGATGATTTGCTGGAATTTGCAAGAGCCGGATATCCGGTGATCCTTAGTAAGGGTTGCTTTAACAGCGACGGAGCGATTGATACTACGATTATCGATAAAGCCTCCAATGTCTATCGTCTTCTGGTAGCGTTAACTATGGATTCTGATTATATGCCCTCCTGCTTTCTGGAGACGGACACTTCCAGAGATAGTGAATTCGTTGATGGATTGAATAATAAGTCCTTCCGACTGATAATAACGGAAAAGCCTGTGGAATATGTTGACAGAACCAAAGCGGGTTATGCTGGTTATACTGATGACAGAGTATACATCAATGGTGCTGCCGATGGAAGTAATAGTAAAATAGAGAATAGAAACCTTGAATTTACTTTTAAAGTTGACACAGCTAATACCGGTTATTATGAAGTCAGACTTTTTATCGATACCAATGCTGACGGTAAATTCAGTGAGGAAGAAGAGAAGCTGGACTCTCTGGAGATTGAGAATGTTCTCACACATCGGACGACAAGATTGAACCGGTTGGTCGGAGGCCAGACCTATCATATCGTAAGGCAGATTAAAGATTATACCGGTGCTATTCCTTGGAAGCTTGAACTGGTGGATATGAATAATCCTTTGGTTCGTGATGATATTACAGGCCAATGTGCGATTAAGGTAACGGCGAAAACAAGAATTAATGTAATGCAGATTATCTCCGATGGAATGGGCGGCTCTTATAATCCGACCGTATATTTCCCGACAGAGGCGGAGATTGCACTGGCAAAATCAAATAACGGCAATAGAGAAATCACGGATCCGGGAGTAAATAAGGATACGTATTTTAATAACTGTATCAGATTCGTGAATAGCGGATCGTATGTTACTGATACGGATGTAATTAAGAATGCCGGTTGGTTCTATTACTATACAAAGATTCTGAATGAGTTCGAGGTTGTATTCTATCGATTGTCGGTAACCGAGTTCTCGACCTTAGCCTCAACCGGCCATGCACCTGGTGATTCTACGGTGTACTTGCAGAGTGGTAAATGCACTTACTTAACACAAAAAAATATCAATATGCTGATTCTTGGTTATGCAGACTGTTATACAGATATTACAAATACTGCGGCACTCCAGTTGATCGATGGTTTTATCAGCGCAGGTAATACCACCTTGTTCACTCATGATACGACCTCCTTTGTTAATCTGAGCACGAAACCGGGAACCTTCGATGATACCTATTGGGGATATAACATAAACCAGTATTTCCGTGATATTCTCGGAATGGATCGTTTTGGAGTAATGACGAATATGGGTCTTGCTGGTAGCTTGAGCAGCGCACCGGACAAGCCGTATAAGGTAAATACGTTGCAGACCAGTAATACCTATTACACAGCTTCTACCACTGCAATGGGTACTCGTGTGCTGACTCAGGGAATGACAAATGTAACCGTTGGACAGAACGGTAACCGTGTGACAAAGGCACAGAAGGCAAATAACGGCCAGATTGTAAGTTATCCCTATCTGATACCGGATAACCTGACCGTTGCCGAGACACATTCCCAGTACTATCAATTGGATATGGAAGCGGACGATATCGTAGTGTGGTATACTCTCTCTGATACGAATAATTATTATAAAACCAAGAATGATGTACGCAACAATTACTATATCTACAACCGAAGTAATATCACCTATTCCGGTGTGGGTCATAAAGGTGGCTTATCCGATGATGAGAGGAAACTGTTTGTTAATACGATGATTGCCGCTTATTCGGCAGGAACCGTTCCTACCGAACCCGTCATCATCAACAAGGATAGATCCTCCACCGGTAATAACACCGATTATCTTTATATTGATTATGATGCTACCTTAGATGTGGGGACAGCGCAGCCATTCGGCTCCGAAATTAACTCCTATGTTGACGGTTCAGGTAATACCATTTATACCAAGCGAATCTATTTCACCCTGAAGAATTTCAGTATCATACCGAATAAGAAGATGACAGCCCATTATTATCCGGTTCTTGTGAATACAGTCGGTGGCGTTACAACCAGAACGGTACTGACCGAATATCCCATGATGCTGAATACCTATGATTATGATCGTGATATAGATGTCGGTACTTTGGTACCGACCGACACTTACAACTATAATCAGACTTTCAGCGATGGATCTATGCATGCGGTATCTATTACCGGTGGCTTGGTTCAGTCTACTTATGAGTATTATGTAGATATACCAATATCGGATATTTACTATAAGAATCTGATCGCCGGATCTACGGACCCG
>JAGFXQ010000398.1 GCA_017861355.1 Bacillota bacterium | reverse complement strand
TCTCTTATCTTCACTCACCTTAGCATTACCGGTTAACACTCTGGATACCGTCGCTGGCGATACTCCAGCTTCCCTGGCGATATCATATACCGTAATTGTTTCATTCCCCATCTTATCACCCCATCATAGACTAATTACTATTCGTTCCTGTATCATTCCTGTATCATTCCTGTATTATTGTATACATTTCCCATAGGAACGTCAAGCGCAACAACATTGCGCAATCGACCACTAATTGTCCTGAGATCCTCTAAGTATATTAACCGATATCCGGTTGATCGGTCAGAAGGATGGAATCGCAGCTGATACCGTCTGTCTCGAATAAGATAATCGTATTTCTGCCTTCCTTAATCAGTGGTCCGGGAATGTAAAGGCGCTTCTGCGGCCCAAGCTCCCAGTATCGCCCGAGGTTGAAACCGTTAATAAACGCGCATCCTTTGCCCCAGCCTGTATAGTCAAGATAGGTATCCATTGTCTTGTCAGTGTCAAATTCAAAGAGATAGAAGGCCGGAAGCCCTTGCTGATAGCCTTTGGAGAAGTCGAGGCATTCCAGATTATCGAGCGGCAGCGGATAATGCTGCCAGCAAAAATGCTGATGCCCGTTTACCTGGACGCTGCCGTTGATGCCTTTTCTCTGGTGCTCCATCTTTAGCCCAAAATTAACACGTCCCATATTCTCAACAAGAATGTCCATGTTACTCTCCGGTGCCAAGGGTATGTCGACCTGAGCTTCAATCAGAAGCTCTCTGTCATACAGCTTGATTACCGGCTTCTGATCAACAAAAATCAATGCTCTGTCATTGGCATCCCATAGTTTCAGCTTTTCTAAGCGAGCTTCCTTCTTCAACACGGTCCGATATAATATGTATCCATAATCCTGACCTAGCCGTTCCATAGACTTGGGATAGGTGCTTTCTGTCATAGAAGAAAGATCCGCTAGGGACTCCATCAGACCTACTCTCTTCACCATCTTAAGTTCTCCGTAACCGTGTGCCTCTGCCTGTGGCGGTAACGGAATTGGTTCGACCGGATTATATTTTCGTATCACTTTAGCAAATGCCTCGTATTTTGCTGTAAGCTTTCCTGCTTCGGTCAGCAAGGCATCGTAATCATAGGAGGTAACATCCGGTGTCAGTTGCTCATAATAATTAGAGCCATTCATAAATCCAAAATTCGTCCCGCCATGGAACATATAGATATTCACATTACCAAGTCGCAGGATGTCGTCCAAATCCTTTGCGTTCTGTTCCGGATCCGTAGTAATATGCCCTCCGTTGCCCCAGTGATCAAACCAGCCGACCCAGAATTCCATACACATCAATGGGCCGCCGTTCGTATATTCAGACAGCACTTTGAACTGCTCTTCTGCCTTTGAGCCAAAGTTCGCCGTTGGCAGAACTCCCGGAAGACTACCGCAGCGTAAGGCATCGCCCCATGGCCCATCAGAAGTAACAAAAGGAACCATTGCTCCCTGTTCTATCATAGCAGATTTCATCGCTTCCATATATTTTGTATCGTTACCGTAATATCCATATTCATTCTCAATCTGAAGTAGAATCACGGGACCCCCATGATTCACCTGCAATGGAGTGATAATCTTGAACACTTCCTCATAATAATCCTTAACATGACCGAGGAAAGATTTCGAATATCCTCTCAGCCTCATTCCGTCTTCTGCAAGCAGCCAGGCCGGTAATCCACCGAATTCCCATTCAGCGCAGATGTAGGGAGAAGGGCGGACAATCACCCACAAGCCCAACTCTTGCGCCAGTTCGATATACGCCTTCAGATCGAGCATCCCGGAGAAATCGAATACGCCCTTCTTTGGCTCATGCATATTCCAAGGTACATAAGTCTCGACGGTATTGCATCCGAGATTCTTTAATTTGATCAGACGATCCCGCCAATACTCCGGAACCACGCGAAAATAGTGCATTCCACCGGAGATAATCTTGATCTCACTACCGTTCAGATAGAACTTATCCTTTATTTCAAAATGATTATTTACCATTTTAGTCTCCTATGCAGTAATGTGAAAGGCTTTATGAAACCAGTTTCATATGTCATGTTAACACTCATAATTTCGGCTGTCAACATATAAATTTACAATTTCATGAATATCCTTACTGACAATTGTCCTCGGAAAAGAATATCCTTCCGAAAAGCCCTGTATTCAGCAAATATCACGCTAATTGAAAAATGAATATTTTTGAAAGGGATTTCACGAAAATGTAAATATGATTTCTTGAAACCGAATACATTCCACTATACTAAAGATATTTATCGTAAATTACACTTTAATTTTAAAGACGGATATATTTTCAAAAAAGTCTCTATTATACAAATCCAGTTTCTATCCTCCATTGTATTTCTCTCATTTCTTACTATACTGAAATTGATTTCAATAACAATACCCAAGCTTGTTCAGCAAAGATAGGAGGATGCAATGCAGTCACTCAAATTACAACAATGGAAATTTCGTTATAATGATCATCCTGATGCGTGGTTTCGAGGATACGACGATCATGACTGGGAGGAGGTAACCATACCTCATGATTGGTCGGTTCATATGCCTTTTTCCAAGGAATATTCCAGCGGAACCGGTTATCTTGCCGGAGGTATCGGCTGGTATCGTACCAGTTTTTCACTTCCGAAGGAGTGGGAAGGCAACCGAATCTATATTACTTTCGACGGCGTCTATAAGAACAGCCAGGTATGGTGTAACAGCTATTATATGGGAAAGCGACCTTTTGGGTATGCTACCTTTCGTTATGATATCACGGATCAGGTACACTTCGGAACAGAAACAAATCAGATCGCTGTTAAGGTGGATCATAGAGACCTTTCCGATTCCAGATGGTTTACCGGCTCCGGTATCACCAGAAAGGTAACCATCACATCGGAAGCACCGATACATCCGGAGTTCAACGGGATCTACTTCACTACTCCCTCGGTCACCGACAAACTGGCTGAAGTTGTGATTAATCATACGCTTCAGAACGATTCACTCTATCCGGTGAATGTCACTGTA
>JAGFXQ010000397.1 GCA_017861355.1 Bacillota bacterium | reverse complement strand
AGATAAATCAAAAGGTTATCTTAATAATTATACTGATACGCATGGTGGATTTCTAGGAGATGGATGCACATATATCGAAATTCAATTTAGTGGAGATTATACAGATACTATTGAAAATGAATTTAATGAAAATGGTAAATGGAGACAATTGCCTTTGTCTAAGAACCTGTATAAAGCAGTATATGGAGATGAAAAGTATGAGTCTTTGGTAGATATAGATGAAAATATTTCGCAAATCCCTGAAATGTCGAGTGGATATTATTATTTTAAAGATAGGCATAGTGAGAGTAAAGATAGTAGCGATGATACTTACTTGTTTAGTAGGAGCTCATTTAATTTTGACATTATATTGTATGATATAGACGAACATATTCTGTATATCTTTCAATTGGATACATAATAATCGCTTCATTAGGCAGGGTGGTAACAAAGAACCTTCATACTGTTTATGACGGTAAAGTATGCCTTGAATCAACCCTCTGCACCGATAAAATGAATTCTTACGTCAGATTAGCCAGAAGTACAGACATTTGGCACGCATGGTTTGATAAAGTAAATCGTGTTTAGCACAAAATTTATGAACAAGAAATTTAATAAGGGGGGAGCGTATGAAGCAAAAACAATGGTTAAAATATCTTTTTTATATAGCTATTATACTGGTAACAGTATCGATGAGAGTGTACATTACAAAATTAGCAAAGGGATTCTATAATGAAACCTTTCAAATGAATTTTTACCTTTTAATTATTATCGTGCTAATTAATATGACGCTTGGGTTATTGTTAGGGTTAGAGCATTTACTAAAAGAAATAAAAGCTGAAGGAACATGGAAAATTAATTTACCTAAATTAATTTTATTAGGGCTTCCATCTCTCTATTGTTCTATTGCCAATTTTTCAATCTATAGTCCCAGTAAATTTTTGTTTTATTTTTTTGCAAAACCATTATGGAATTTGTTATCTTATGATGTCAATATACTGTCTTTGTTTCAACTTATATTTGGGTATATAATTGTAACGAGTTTTTATAAAGATATTAAGGAAGGTCGAGTTGATTCGCAAATCTTTATCTAATGTGAAACAAAAAATGCTATTGAGTAGGACATTATTTATGTTCTGTTAAAAAATATCTTAGTAATCAACAATGAGTTGTGACAGAGCCTAATTTTATTATTTAGAAATTGTGTATTAAACGAACTTCCCATTAATGTTTATTAAGAAAATGGGATAGTTTAAGTAATATTGATTCGCAGTTGTTTAATTATGCGAATGATAAATTTTATTATACAGTGACAAATATGAAGTTATAGAGGTGTTGGATATGAAATGTCCTTATTGTAATGATGAAATGGAAAAGGGATTAATCCAAAGCAATCATGAAATTGCATGGTTGCCTGGAGAAAAGAAAAAAGCTCTTACAAGAGCAGACTTTTATCAAGGAGCAGTTGTTTTATCTGAATTGTCGTTTCTTAAAAGTTCAGCGGTAACTGCGTATATTTGTAAAAAATGTGAGAAAGTTATCATTGATTTCTCAGACGGCAATTCGGACTTTAATAGAAGATAAAAACTCCAATTTGTAGAGCTTATTTACTCGCTATCTTTACGAAGTACGACCTTAAAAGGAGAGAGATTACATCCCTCCTTAAATCATTCCCATAAACCAATATATTATTTTTTATCTAACTGAGCTTCATCAATAAACTAAATTGGCTGTTGCTCGTAACCTTTATGATAGAAGAAGGACGTGTGGCTTCCCGTAATGCACTGTTTGCCGAACCGCTCACTGCTATGTATGACAGAAGCGAACAATTGTGTTCGATTATGGCATATATGACAGTGAGCTGTCCGGCAACCTGTGTGTGAGGGGAGCTACACGTCCTTCTTATATCTACTCAACCTACGAAGCAACAGCCTCATAGTATCTTGCTTATCTTATTACTGATCAACAACCACGGTTCCCGTGAGTCCGTTGATTCCATCTCTGGCTTTCTCCAGAAGTGTGATCAATGCGGACCGGTTCGGCTTGGAAGCCGCGAATTCCACGGCTGCCTGTACCTTTGGAAGCATTGAACCGGGTGCAAAGTGACCCTGTTTGATGTATTCTTCGGCTTCGATGGTGCTGATACTATCCAGCCATTTGACATCGGGTTTGCCGAAGTTGATCGCTACCTTCTCTACTGCGGTGAGGATGATGAAGACATCGGCATCGATCTCTTGCGCAATCAAGCAACTGGCAAAATCCTTATCGATTACTGCGCCGACACCCTTCAGATGGTTACCGACGCGAATGACCGGAATACCGCCACCGCCGCCTGCGATTACGATCTCACCTGCATTCAGAAGACTTTTCACCGTATTGATCTCAATGATTTCCTGAGGTCTTGGAGAAGCCACAACTCTTCGGTAGCCTCTGCCGCTATCCTCAACAACAGTAAAGCCTTTCTCTCTCGCAAGAACTGCTTCCTCTGCACTCATAAAATGACCGATCGGCTTCGTTGGCTTCTCGAAGGCAGGATCTTTATCATCTACGCGTACCTGAGTGATTACGGTTGCTACTGATTTATGAATACCACGGTTGATTAACTCTTCCTTCAAGGCATTCTGTAAATCGTAGCCGATATATGCCTGACTCATTGCCACGCAGACGGACAGAGGAGTGAAAGTAGGATGCTCCGGGTTCTTACGGCCGTATTCTGCCATCGCCTGATTGATCATACCAACCTGGGGACCGTTTCCGTGGGAGATTACTACCTCGTGACCTTCTTCAATCAGGTCTGCAATTGCTTTAGAAGTCTTTTGCACAGCAATCATCTGCTCTGGCAGATTATTACCGAGTGCGTTACCACCTAGTGCTATAACAATTCGCTTTTTCATAAAGTCGGATTCTCTCCTTCGAATTAATCAAATTTTCTAGGTACGGAACGCTCCTCCAGCGCCTTTAATACTGCCTGAGGATTCTCGAACTTGCTTAAGAACATCATAGCAGCAATAACATAGGGTTTATAGCTTGCTTCTTTGTATAAAGGAGTACGGTAACGATCGAATAC
>JAGFXQ010000396.1 GCA_017861355.1 Bacillota bacterium | reverse complement strand
CAAGGTCAATCCTTGGCTCATATCTATGCCTTTCATGGGCATGAAATTCCCTGTAGCCGTAAAACTCTTTACAATTACATTGAGCAGGGTGTATTTACTGCCAGGAATATAGATCTAAGGCGTAAAGTGCGTTATAAATGTAAACCAAGGAAAACAGGTACAAGGATAAGTCTGGCTGCTAAGGAATTCCGTATAGGCAGAACCTATGAAGATTTTCAGAAATACATACAGGAAAATCCTATGATTCCGATTGTGGAAATGGACACGGTGGAAGGTGGACGAGATAATAGCAAACAGGTCTTTATGACGATGTTCTTTCGGAACTGCTCTCTCATGCTAATTTTTATTTTGGAAGAAAAGACCCAGGATCATGTCATTGAAGTATTTGATCTGTTGACAGAAAAGCTTGGCATAGAAACCTTTCAGGAGTTGTTTCAGGTAATTCTCACCGACAATGGAACTGAATTCCAATTCCCTGCCCGTCTGTAATGTGACAAAAATGGTGAAATCCGAACAAAGATTTTTTACTGTAACCCCAACAGCTCTTGGCAGAAGGGCATGCTTGAAAAGAATCATGAATACATACGTTATGTGATTCCTAAAGGAGAAAGCCTGGATGCATACACTCAGGCTGATGCAATAAAACTGATGAACCACATCAACAGTGAAGCAAGAGACAGCCTGAACGGTTGCACTCCGTTCAGGCTGTCCCAGCTTCTTCTGAATAACAGGCTTCATAAACTCCTTAAGCTTAAGGAGATCCCTGCTGATGAGGTATCATTGAAGCCTTCCTTATTCAAAAAATAAACCTATAAACAAGACGGAATCCACTGCCGAATTTAATCCTACATGAAAAAGGTATGTGGAATTTAGTCTTGCACGCTTATCCAGATACCTGTTTACCATGCTTGCACTCATGGAAACAGACCTCTATAAGTGCATTATAACGCTATTTAATTAACTCGTAAACTGGTGAATCGTGATTTTAGTCCTGCAAAATCATGGAATAGCAAAAATCACGAATTTACCTTGTAACTTAACGAAATAACAAACTAATGTTAAATATAATGTTAAATATTATAGTAAACTCTTAATTGCATGGTTAAATTTCGTAATGTCCAGAATTCTTCCTCTTAAAAAGCTCGTTTTGCCATCTCTACCAATAAGAAATGTGAAGTCTCAGAGGCATGAATGGTTATCTCTTCTTCTATGATCTCCATTGCGTCTCTTGCCTCCAGGGTAAGGTCATTGATCTGGGAGGACCCTTCGATCTGGACTAAATAAGCCTGTCTTCCGCTTTCAACCGTAAAATGAATTGAATTCCCCTTACTGAGTTCTAAGACATACAGATTCGCATCCTGATGTATTTTCACCGGAGCATTTCCCTTTGTTGATGATACAACATTAAGCCATTTATCCTTACGTTCTTCCCAATCAAAGCGGAATTCTCCGTAGTTCGGAACATGATCTCTTTTATCCGGATAGATCCAGATCTGCAAGAATCTTGCCAGAGAATCACCAAGGTTATATTCACTATGCTGTATACCGGTACCGGCACTCATATATTGAATATGGCCCCTCTGAAGCGTTCTTTTGTTATTCATACTGTCACCGTGGGTTAATTCACCGTCAATCACATAGGAGATAATCTCCATATCCTGATGTGGATGAGTATCAAAGCCGGTACCTGCTTCAATTAAATCGTCATTGATGACTCTTAATACTCCAAAATTGATATTGCGTGGATTATAATAATCGGCAAACGAGAAATGAAAAACACTTCTCAACCATCCATGATCGCTTCTACCCATCGTCTTGTTATCTATTTTCTTTATCATAATTATCCTTCTTCCTAATTGATCAAAGCCAAATTGTTCTCAGCCATCTTTCTTATAATGGATCAAATCAGATTACCTGACATCCTTGTTAGACCGAGACCAACCATCGCCTCAATTAATCATTTAAATAAATTTCACAAATTCCGCAGTTGCTTTTCTTGCTCCTCGAATCTTATTACTGGTCGGATCCATCTTACCCATCGTAATCATCAAGGTCGGTACTTCATTCTCAGGAAGGGAAAGGATCTCTCTGATTTGTTCCTGATCAAAGTAGATCATTGGACAGGTATCCCAGCCATATTCCTTTGCCAGTAGCATAAACAGCATTGCAGACAAGGAAGCATTACGAACAGCCTCATCATGGCGGAAATCTTCGCCCCATCCTTCATAGAGGTCTTTGATCATGGCAACCATATCATTTAACTCATTCTCATCCAGAATCCCAAGCATATGGGAACCCTCGTAGATATTTAATGCATTCTGGTATGCATTCTTATCTCCGGTAACAATGATGGTAGCAGATGACACTTTTGCTTTATATTGATTATAAGCTGCTTTCGTAATTTTAGCATTTGTCTCCTCATCCTGTACTACATAATACTTTGCATGCTGTAGATTGAACGCAGACGGAGCTGCGGTTAATTCGTGAAAGATATCCTCAAACACCTTCTTCGGGATTTCTATATTATCAATAAATTTGTTTGCTGATCTTCTCTCTCTGACAACTTTCATAAATTCGCTCATGACTATATCTCCGTTTCATTTGTGGGTATTCCGTTTAACTTCTTAAGTAACAGCATCAATTGCTTTTTATCTTCTTCCTCCAGGTTGCGGAAAGCATGGGCTAATTGCCTTAGATGTTCCGGAAAGACATTACGGATCAGCTTCTCACCGGCATCGGATAGCCGTATCATACATATCCTTGAATCCTTCTCATCCTTGTAGCGCTCAATCAGATGATCCTTCTCCAGATTCTTGATCACTACGGTAATATTCCCGCTGGTAGACAAGGTCTTCTCGATGATATCGTTGATCTTTAAATCGCCCAGATGATATAGTGCCTCCAACACTCCAAATTGAGCTATCGTCAACTTATTCTCTGATAAGACTTGCAGCGTTTGCTTATTCACTTCGCTGTAGCTTCGGTAAAGACCGATCACCAGCTTAAGATTGATTGTTTCTTCTTGATTATATTGATCATATTTATTCTTCATAGGATGA
>JAGFXQ010000395.1 GCA_017861355.1 Bacillota bacterium | reverse complement strand
GAACTGATCACTTCCGGCAATCGCCTTCAAGGTATTACTCCCAACATCACCATATTTCTCAGCATCCGGCAGATATCCAATACCAAAACTGTCAAGTACAATCAAAAATACTCTTTTTGTTTTCATTGTCCTATCTCCTATGCTATCTCGAGTGCAATCTCCATCATCTTCGTAAAGGAAAGCTGTCTCTCCTCGGCAGTACATTCTTCGTTGTTGCCCGTTAGCGGACAGTCAGAGATCGTACAGATACAAAGTGCATTCTTGCTGGCTCTTGCAGCATTCATATACAATGCAGCTGCCTCCATCTCTACCGCCAGTACATCCATCTTCTGCCAATCTGCGAGGCTAAGTGCGTCATCATAGAAGGTATCGCTGGAAAAGATATTTCCGATTGTTACATCCATATTCATGGTTTTTGCAGCTTCGTATGCTTTCATTACAAGCTCGAAGGAAGCAATCGGTGCAAAGGTACCGGGTAGTTTGTATTGATCGGCATAAGAAGAATTGGTACATGCAGCCAAACCGATTACGAGATCACGAAGCTTAAGCTTCGGATGAATTGCACCGGCACTGCCAATACGAATGATATTCTGTACATCATAGAAATTGAACAGTTCATAGGAATAGATGCCGATGGATGGGATGCCCATGCCGCTTGCCATTACGGACACCTTTTTATCCTTGTAGGTACCGGTATAGCCCTGTACTCCACGAACGTTATTAATTAATTTTGCATCCTTTAAGTAAGTCTCCGCAATGAATTTTGAACGAAGCGGATCTCCTGGCATAAGGACTGTTTTTGCAAAATCTTCTTTTGCTGCTGTGATATGGGGGGTAGGTATTGACATTTTTGTGTTGTATGTTGTATCCGATTCCGGTTACACCATACTCTCCTTTCTGATCTTATCTTAACAATTTGATTAATTAGTATCCTTGCACTTCGGTATCCCGAATTAGATTAATAATTGAACTGGTTCCCAGCCTTGAAGCTCCAATCTCCATAAATAATTCTGCTGTCTCCAGATTCTTAATACCACCGGCTGCCTTGATCTTCACATCCTTACCAACGTTTGCTGCAAATAGTCTTAAGTCAGCTTCTGTAGCACCTGCCGTAGAAAATCCTGTTGAAGTCTTTATGAAGTCCGCACCTGATTGGGTGATAATCTCACACATCTTGATCTTTTCTTCTTCCGTTAACAGACATGTCTCAATAATAACTTTAAGAATTTTGTTACCGCATACTGCTTTTATTCTTTTAATCTCATCCAGAAGGACATCATAGCGTTTATCTTTTAAGTCACCAATATTGATTACCATGTCGATCTCGTCAGCACCTTTTGCTAACGCATCTATTGTTTCAAAAACCTTTACCTCGGTCGTAGCATACCCATTCGGAAATCCGATTACGGTACAGATGGGAAGCTTTCCGTCCGTGTATTCCTTTGCTCTCTCTACAAAAGAAGGAGGAATGCAAACCGATGCTGTATTGTATTCAATGCCTTCATCACATAACTTCTTAATTTGGTCCCAGGTTGAGGTCTGTAGAAGAAGTGTGTGATCCACTGCCGTCACTATTTTTTGTATATTCATACAATTAATTGCCTTTCCTTATTTATTTTTCTATTAAATAATACTAATAACCGCCTCGCATTAAAAGGACATGTGTACTTTAAGAAAAAATTTCGACAAATATAAATCTTGGAAAATAAAATCTATGGATATTTTGCATACTCGAAGTTATTCATTTGTTTGCATAAAAAACCATCTGTATTTGCCGGTACAGACAGTTTATTCTGGAACCTAATCTTCGTTTTTTCTTTCTTTTCCACGTGATTTTACATTATCTTGATACTTTCATAAGATTACATTGTAATTCTTCTTGAATTAATATAAAATGATAGTATAATAATACATCAGCCCGATTTGTGATAAATTTGCATATAATTCATCGTAACCCGTTCATTTGTGATACCATTTTGAGGTAATGCCTATGTTTATTTTATCTGATATTATATCCATCGTCTCCGCGAATGACCGTCAAATGATTACTGATTTATTCGAGAATGCCCCATCATTCATAAAGGAGCATTCATTGCTTAAGATACTTCAACCCGGTCAAACTTTGATTTCCACAGATCAAAAAGCTGATAAAATATTCATTCACCTTACCGGTACACTGCAGGGTGTTGATACCTTTGAACCGGATATTATCTATAATTTTCTGGTATTGAATCCGGTGAACATCATCGGGGAATTCGAAGCCTTCTCAAATAAGCAGAATTATCAAATCAATATAAATGCTAAAACTAAGTCAATATTAATCGCAATTAGCACCAAAGATTTCTTAAGCTGGATGAAATACGATATTAAAGCCTTAAATATCATTACCCGTTTTCTTGCTCATAAGCTTACCAGCGAATCCAAGGTCAACCGCGAGTATCTATTTCTCAATTCCTACGATCGATTACTGATCTATATTTATAACTATTGTGTTGATTCCGATCACAAAGAACAAATAATCACGATTACTAAGAAACGCAGTGAGCTGGCAGATGAGGTAGGGTTCTGTGAAAAAACTGTAAATCGAGCGATTGGTAAGTTAGTGGATCATGGTTTTATTACCTCCGGCAGAAATGCAATCAAAATCTCTCCAAAGCAGTTTACACTTATCGAGAAAAACTTAGAGGAAAGACAATTAATTTAAATTTAAATGAGCTGTTGCAAGATGAGGTCAACTTACTTCCCTCTTATGGGAAGTAAGTTGACCTCATCTTTGCAATACTTTCTATTTTTCAACAGCTTCTTCTTTGCTAAACGGTTATACTTTGCTTCGTGATTTTATATTGTCTTGAATTGTCTGGTCAACGCATTGATGGATAGAATGATATCGGCTTGCTTCTGAACTGCTTCATTTACTTCACTTACTGCGAGAGTTGTCTGAGTTACATTTTTAAGAATCTCCTCTGTGTTCGTCACTGACTCCTGTGCTGTCACCGCTACCCCTTCCATCGCCTCTTGTACTTCAGATATTGTCTTCTCCATAATCTTCGTAGATTCAAGGAAT
>JAGFXQ010000136.1 GCA_017861355.1 Bacillota bacterium | reverse complement strand
GCTGGATCCGGCTGCAGATTTACCAGCGGCCAGATTTGCTATTTTGAATTATTATCAGGGAGGAAGACATCCGATCGGAAGGGTTGGTGTTGGGACGAAAATTGATAACCCAGATCTTGAAGGCTTTCATGATATTCAAAAGGATTGGTCGTTACATTATTAATAGAAGTAATATACATGCATTATATTATATAATGAAAAAAGAGCCACTGGTGAAGAACACAACTACTGTGAAACTTACCGGTGGCTCTTTTATGACTAGAAAATTAAAGGCAAAAAATTGTGCAACATATGCGAAAAACAGTACTTGTACACGATATATTACTATAATAGTAAGAAAATATAAGAAAAAAGATAATTATTTGTTTATTTTGCTATGAAATATATTGCGCAAAAACGTGCATTATGTTATAATTACTTTTGTCAGGATATTAGCTTATAAGTAATTCAACAATAATGCTAATTTCTGAATGTCGATTTAGATTTGAAAAGGGGGATACGAAATGAAACGAAAGAAAGTTTTGGCCTTAGTTCTATGTTTTGCAATGCTTTTTGTATTCAGTGGTGGGTATGTCCAACCGGTTATGGCCGGGGCAGCAGTAAGTCCAGCGGTCATCTCTAAAACAGCCGGCGGTGAGACTATGCCTTCCTGGACTGCACATAAGCTTACATATTCCGCTCCTTCGGTAACGAATCCTTTAAAGGGCTTTATACCGTATAGCAACCCGGATGATGACGGATTTACAGAAGATGTTAAAGCTCAGACTTATTATCAGCTGCCTTATAGCATGGAATGGTTCTACCTTCCATTGAACGCTGTTATGAAGGGTGAGAACAAATATGATTGGTCAGCATTTGAAGATAGGCTCAATAACGTTGCTTCTCGTGGCCATCAGGCTGTTCTGAGATTTTATGTGGACTATCCAGATAAACCCTGTGGAATTCCAAAATATCTCATGGAAGGCGGTTTAAAGACCCATACCTATGTGGATTTTAATAACGGTACACATGCGGAGAGTCTGAGTCCCGATTATAATGATCCGCGCATGATGAAAGCACTTACAAGCTTTATTAAAGCACTTGGCGCAAAATATGACGGTGACCCACGAATTGGGTTCATCACCGAAGGTTTGATTGGCTTCTGGGGCGAGTGGCATACCTGGCCACATGATGGTTATACACCTTCAACCGGTAAGGAGGCAGTAGAAAAAGAAGTATATAAGGATCCAAACGACGGTACAATCAGACTTACAGACTGGATGCCGACTCCTGCAAATCAGGATAAGATTTTGGAATCATTTGATAGTTCTTTCAATACGACAAAGATACAGTTAAGACAGCCAATGGGTACCAATGGTCATAGTGTAGACCTTGATATGGGTTATCATGATGATTCATTTGCATATGAAACATTGTCCCCCGATTACGATCCGGTGACTGGTCAGTCCTGGATGTTCTGGGGCAGGATGGAAGCTGCAGGCGCGACGGAAAGTTGGAAAACCAACCCGATGGGCGGTGAAATAAGGCCGGAAATTCAGTCTACAATGTTTAATTACGATCCTCCAAAGTATCATCAGGATAATCCGTTATTAACCAACGGGGGACAGGATTTCTATACAAGTCTTAATGTGACCCATACAACATGGCTACTCTCTCAAGTTTTGTTTGCAACTCCTCTGTCGGAGGCTGCAAAGGCGAGAGTAATGGAAGCGGACAGCAAGTTAGGGTATGTATTCTATGTATCAAAGTCTTACATAGAAAATGAGATTAATGCGGGTAAGATTTTAAATGTAGGCATCGAGTTGGATAACTTGGGAGTTGCGCCTTTCTATTATAACTGGGAGGTTCTACTCGGTCTAAAGGATTCGTCCGGTAAGCTGGTTAAGACTTGGAAAACTAATTGGAATATTACAAAAATACAACCCAATGCCAAGAAAGTATTCACCTGGACGGTTGCTAATAATGGAATTAAGAAAATTGGTAAGTATACAGTAGTTATGAGAGTAGTTAATCCTTTGGAAAAAATAAAAATTTCGAAGGGAAAAGCAACAAAGCTGATGTTTGCAAATAAAAACCAGAATAAGGATGGTTGGCTGGCTCTATCAACGATCAATGTAACTGCAGGTAAATCGGGCAAATAGATTACTTTGAAAAGGATTTGGATTAGTAAGCAGGGTCTATAAATCAGTAAGTAGTCGTATTGACAGTACTTGTCAGAGGATGTATAATGAAAAAAAGTAAAAACATTGCGCAATTACGTGCATGCTAAGAAGGCTTACAAAAAAATACTTTTTCATGATAATATTTGGACTTACTAGGGTTTGCGATGCTTTAATAAATTCAAAGAGTAATCTTCGATTCTAAGAGCTTAATTAGGTTAATAGGTGGATGGACACCTTATTAATAGCTTTATCAAACTTCATAATCATTAAGAGGAGGAAATGAAATGAAAGGTAAAAAGTTAGTTACTCTACTACTTTGTGTTTTATTGTTTGTTACATCTTTAACTGCTTGCAGCAGTGGGAACTCTACAAGTAAGACAGACACAGCAGACACAACAAATACAACCGTTACAAAAGCAGCAGGTGATACATCAACTCCTGCATCCGATGCTAATGCAGAACCTGTAACTCTGACGTTTGCGATCTGGGACAAAAATCAGCAGCCGGCAATGCAGGCAATGGCAGACGCATTTACAAAACTCAATCCAAACGTTACAATTAGTGTAGAATGCTCTAGCTGGGGAGATTACTGGACAAAGCTCGATGCTGCTGCACAGGGCGGTACACTTCCGGATGTATTCTGGATGCATATCGCACAATTATCCAAATATGTAAAAGGTAATATGCTTGCACCATTAGACGATGTACTGAAAGCGGACAATTATGATCTGTCTAATTTTCCGGAAGCACTGGTACAGGGTGGACAAATGGGCGGAATACAGTATGGTATTCCTAAGGATTTTGATACAATAGGCTTATGGTATAATAAGGAACTCTTTGATGCAAAAGGTGTTGCATATCCCACTGACAGCTGGACCTGGGATGATATGGTTGCAGCTGCACAGAAGTTAACAGATACAGCAAATGGTATCTATGGTATTTCTGGAGGTTATGATAGCCAGCAGACTACATATAATACAATTCCAATGGCTGGCGGCTATGTAATCAGTCCCGATAAGACAAAGTCCGGATATGATCTTCCTGAAACTCTGAACGGCTTACAGTGCTGGGTTGACCTGATTGACAAATATAAAGTATCTCCGTCACAGCAGCAGCTGACTGATACCAATGCTACAGCAATGTTCGAATCCGGTAAGGTAGCTATGGTCTTCCTCGGTTCATGGATGGTTTCCGAAATGAAAACGAACGAATACACAATGGATAAAGTCGATGTTGTAAGCTTCCCGTCCTTCAATGGAAAGAAGCAAGTTGTTATCAACGGCTTAACCTATGCAATGTCTAATACAACAAAGAACAAGGATGTTGCAGCTAAATTCCTTGAATTCATGGGCTCCAAAGATGCACAGAGTATATCAGCTCAGATGGGAGCAGCAATACCTGCATTTAACGGTACTCAGGATGCTTGGGTTGCAGCAACTCCTAACCTGCATTTACAGTGCTTCATCGATATGACTCAGAATGCAGTACCATATCCTTCAGATCCTTCTATGCCTGAATGGACTCCGGTAGAGCAACAAGTATTTCCGCAGGCGTGGGCTGGTCAGATTACTTTACAGGATGCTTGTAAACAGGTGGCTGATGCTATGAATCAGGCAATCGCTGATAATGCTCAATAATAATTTGTATCGAATTATTCAATAAATGAAGCAAGGGGGATGTATCATGAAACATCCCCCGAATATTAGCATAAACTCCGAGGGAGGTTAGATCATGGGCAGTGTAAATTTGGACATTGGGATGCGAAATGCACAAAAAAATAAGAAAACTTCTATTAAAATGAAAAAGGCATCCAATAGCTTTTGGGGGTACCTAATGATTGCTCCTCTGATGATAGGTTTGATCATATTTAACATTATACCAATCATTGAAACTGCATACTACAGTTTTAACAGGTATAAGGGATTCGAGCCCATGAAATGGATTGGATTAAAGAACTATACTCGCTTATTAAGTGACCCTAATCTGCTGTTATCACTTAGAAATACCTTGGTCTTTGCACTCATTATGGTGCCGTTAAGTCTGATCATATCTACTGTAGTAGCAGCATTATTAAACAGCGGACTGAAAGGTGCAAAGACTTTTCGGACAATCTATTTCCTTCCGCAGGTAACATTACCCGCAGCCATAGCGATGGCGTGGATGTGGCTTTATAATTCAGATTATGGGCTGATAAACCAATTCCTTTCCATTTTTCATATACACAAGATAGCGTGGATCAGTTCATCGAATACAGCATTGTTTTCACTGGCAGTTGTATCCATATGGGCATCCATTGGATACAATATGATAATAATTATATCGGGGCTTAAGGGAATACCGAGCGTATATTATGAGGCTGCAAAAGTTGATGGTGCAAACGGCTTTCAAAGCTTTAGAAAGATAACAATTCCGTTACTTTCCCCTACTTTATTTTTCCTTTTAGTAACTTCGCTCATAAATGCCATGGAGGTTTTTGACCTTATCTGGATCATGATAGGAAAAAACAGTCCGGCAATTAACAGCGTTAGATCAATGGTTTATACCTATTATGAAAATGCATTTGTCAAGTACGACAGAGGCTATGCTGCTTCCATTGCTATGGTGCTTTTCCTAATAATTATGATCATAACGGCTATTCAGCTAAAATTGCAGAAAAAGTGGGTTTATTATGAGTAGGAGGTATATGTATGAACAGTAATAGAAAAGTAATTCACAGCTGTATTATCTATCTGATTTTAGCAATAGGAGCATTAGTAATGCTTGTACCCTTTGCATGGATGATACTAACTTCATTTAAAACAATTGGGGAATCAACTCATGTTCCGGCGGTTATATTTCCTAAGGAGTTTCAATTTCATAACTATATAGATGTGACAAAAGTCCTTCATTTTGGAAATTACTATAAGAATACGATTATAACATCTGTATGCAGAACATTTGGAACACTTTTGATTACATCGATGGCGGGATTCTCCTTTGCAAGAATCAAGTTCCCGGGAAAGAACTTTCTCTTCATGTTGGTACTTTCGGTATTTATGATACCTTGGCAGTGTTTTATGATACCGAACTTTATTCTGATGACAAAAATACATTGGGCTGATACCCTTAATGCACTAATTGTGCCCGGTATGTTCAGTGCATACGGAGTTTTCCTTCTCAGGCAGGTGTTCATGTCATTGCCGCAGGAGCTGGAGGATGCTGCTATTATTGATGGCTGCAACATGTTTGGTGTTTATAGTCGAATCATGCTTCCGCTTGCAAAATCAGGTATGGTTGCCCTTGGCACTGTAACATTTTTGTGGTCATGGAATGATTTATTATGGCCGTTGGTAGTAAACCACTCCGATTCCAAACTTACATTGGCAGTCGGAATATCAAACATGGTCGGTCAATTCATTACAAATTATCCGACACTGATGGCAGGTGCTGTAATGGCTTGTGTACCGATGGTTATTGTCTTTATCATATTCCAGGAGCAGTTTGTGGATGGTATTGCTTTAACAGGTATGAAATAACTAAATCGATTAATTGTGTTGACCAAAGCTTTTAGACACTGGAAAATAAATATATTTAATTGATCAAATGAAAAAGGAATAATTTATACGGATTTCGGGATGGCTCAAATTCTGATCTATTATCCCCTTATTAGCTTTACGCTTTTTTACCGAGTTGAATAGAAAGAATGCAATTTGTATGTTACTCAGTCATTTTTATTATATATATTAATTCGATTGCCATTGATACAAACGATTGAGACGGATTGCACTTTTTAGCGAAAGAAATGGAGAATGTTTAACTATGAAACCTATAAATTTCTCAGATATTGATATAAAAGGAGAATTGGCTGTACGCTCAGGAATGAATTTCACAAGGCTCGAAGGTGAATGGTACAGACCAAATCAGGTATTTAAGGCGGATTCGCATGGCTGGCCAGCAGATTGGGAAGGTAGGGTTATCCTGGCATTGACACTGCTTGCTCAGAGTACGCACCGTACACCTGCTTACCTTGATGAAATAATATCTCTGATTCCGGAGCACTTGAATGAGAAAGGTTATTTTGGACCGATTCTTCCGGAAGGAAAATTTGACGAGCAGCACTTCGGAGGACACAATTGGATCATCAGAGGATTAATTGAATATTATTTCTGGAAGAAAGATGAAAAAATAAAAAAAATGGTTGAAGATATAGTAAGGAACTTTCTGCTTCCGGCGAAGGGCAATTACTGTAAATATCCGATCGATCCAAAGAACCGATTTGACGAGCAGGATGTATGGATTCTTTCAAAGCTTCAGACGAAGACCAAGCATCATGCCGAAACCTCAGATGCAGGCTGCGCATTTATTATGATTGATGCTGCAACGCAGGCTTATGAATTGTTTGGGTGGAGCGAACTTAAAGAATTGGTTGAGGAAATCATCAACAGATATATGGAAATGGATTTTCTGACATTACATATACAGACGCATGCAACGCTGAGCGGTATCCGCGGTATCTTAAGATATTATGAATTAGTCAATGAAAAGAAATATCTGGATATGGCGGAAACGATGTTCACCTTATATAAAACAGAAGCTTGGTCAGAAGCTTACGGTAATTATAACTGGTTTGGCGCACCCAGATGGACAGAACCCTGTGCAATTATTGATTCTTTCATCACGGCAACAACACTTTGGAAGCATACAAAGAATTCAGAATACCTGGAAGATGCACATAATATATATTTTAACGCTTTGACACATGGTCACAGGTATAATGGCTCTTTTGGTACTGATCGATGTTCAGGGGCTATGGATGCTGAGGACAATCTTTTCCTGACGCCTGTAAACTTTGAAACCTATTGGTGCTGTACTATGAGAGGCGGGGAAGGTCTGAGTCGTGCTATTGAATACAACTTTTTCACGGAGAAAGATGAAATATATGTACCATTTTATAATAGCTGCACAGCCACCTTGCATTTTGATGACGGATTCCTTATGTTGGAAGAGAAAACAAAGTACCCGTATTACGGAGCCGTAAAATTTGAGATATTGGAATCGACTCTTGTAACTCCCAAAAAGCTTATTTTCTTTGTACCTTCCTGGTCAAAGAAAAAAGAGGTTGAGTTATTTGTTAATGGAAAACAGGTTCTGGCTGCTTTTGTTAATGGCTTTATCACTGTTGAAATGAAACTACTTGCCGGAGATAGTATTGAATTTGATTTAGGACTTTCCTTCCGGGTGGAAGATGCTTCCTTCAAAAACAGTATTAAAGATTATCATAAGTTCCTGTACGGTCCTATGCTTTTAGGATATAAATCAAAAACCGAAATTAATTCCTTGGACGGCAACCGATTCGAGAACTATGCGGAAAGTAAGTACAAATCAGTCGGAGAAATCGAGATCCCGAAAACTGCAGCTTTTGAGCGTATCGGAAAAAATAAATTCAGATTGGTAAATTCGAGTTCTGGTGCTGATAGCGAGATAAAAGAGGTTGTTTTGAGTAGTCTTTGCGATGTAGAAGATATGACCTACGAGGATACGATGAGACAAGTACTATTCAGGGATTGATACTGACGTTAGGTTACTGGCAAGAGTACGCAATACTTGTCTTAAGTTAGGCTGAATTGAACAAAAGTGAATAAGAAAGCTCCGGGAACATGATTGTATGTTCCTGAAGCTTTCTTATTGTTTGGAGCAAGCCTACGTGCAGATTGAAATAGCCACGACGGGACTCATTGATATATTGGCAATCCATATTAGAGCAACTGTTTTGCTGATGTAATTGAAATTTCTAATACGCGATTTAAAAATGGATAATTTTCTTTCATCATATCAAATTCTGAACCGGTTGTAAGAAATTTTGCAGTACCTCCGATTTCAAAACCTGTTCCTTGATAATTATTATTGCCCATAACTTCTCTGGCGCCAAGAGTAACCTTTACTTTGTTGTTTTGATTTACATCATTTTCTGTACTGCGCATTCCGGCTGCAGGGATCAATATTCTCTCATCTCCGGTTACTACTAAGTAGGAATTCCAGGTACAAGTTACATGTGCTTCCTCTGCGCCCCAGGATACTATAGACACTACTCCTTCGTGTTTTAAGACTTCATAAAATTTCTCTGTAAGCATTTCATATTCCTTCTTTCTTTGTAATGTGGATAATGTATATCGTGGATAATACATGTCTATAATACAACCGTATTCTCCTTTTGTCAATAGGTATATAATGTTTAGAAGCAGATGCTTTAATACGGCATAATTATCTTGAATAAGAAAAAATTATAGGATATGATGAATGAAAGATGATTAATCAAAGGAGTTGAAAGAATGAGATTCTCAGTAGGAGTAGAATATGCAATACATTGCTTACTATATATGGTGAACCT
>JAGFXQ010000394.1 GCA_017861355.1 Bacillota bacterium | reverse complement strand
ACTGCAGTCGAGGGGACTTGAACCCCTACTCACTTGCGTGAACTAGATCCTTAGTCTAGCGCGTATGCCAATTCCGCCACGACTGCAAAACCATTTTGTTGCGCCAGAGGATGTCCAGCGAACGAACTTTATTATACCAAGAACCGAGAAAGATTGCAAGATATTTTTTCAATTTTTCAATCTTTTCTGAACATTCTACTTTATTATTTTGATCTGCACTTCATGAAAGGCATCTTCACCAAAGGCAACGAGAAGCTTCTTCGTGATTACGGAGCCATCGGTCATATTGATCTTCGCAGTAAGCAGTAAATCTTCGCAATGGAATTCTCTCTCCTTCTCCACCGTCGCTGCAACTACCAAGCCGTAATTAATGTTCTCCTGATTGTTATAAGCAACCGTATAGGAGCTGCCAATCATTCGGATGATGGTAGCAGTAGCTTCTCCTTCGCCATAGAAACCACAGATAAAGTCATCTCCCCTATCCTTAGCCGAATTATTATATTCCTCCACAGGCAGAGTCACATTCTCAACATAATAAGCCTTTGCACCGGAGCGGTTGTTTCTCGTGATCTTCTCCTCAGAGCAGCTATAGGTAATCGTATCGATGCCTTCTCCTTCACAGAGAAGATGAATATTATAAGTAATATTCGCATCGGAAAAGCTACCATCCGGATCCACAGTATACCCTCCATAGAAGGGCTGTGCCAGTGAATTAATTGTTACAAATTCCTTGGATAGGCTAACAATCTCCTGTTCGGCAGCATATACCTTCATCGTAATGTCTGGAATTACAAATAGGTTACTATTCCAGATGAAAAATGAAATCAATAGTACGAACGCCATGGCAAGTGCCGGTACCGTTCGCTTCACCTTATTCTTATTGTTGATTTTATCTCTTGTTTTTATTCTCTCATAAAGCTTTGCTTCCAATTCGGTTGTATCCACCGGTATTTCTTTCATGGCTTCTCTATAATCATCCAAATTCATATTCGACCTCCAATATTTCTTTCAGCAGTTTCCTTCCACGGTAGAGCCTTGAGGTAACAGTATTTTCTTTCATCTTGGTCAGCCTGCTGATCTCTTTCACGGAAAGTTCCTCATAGTAATAGAGATGAATGATGGAACGATACTGAATAGGAAGCTCCATTACCGCGTAGAAGATCTCATGCTTCTCCTGATCTTCAAAGGAATAGATATCCTCTAACGGTATCTTTCGCTTATTCCAACAGGAGCGGAAATGCTTCTTTGCTTCATTCATCGTAACACGAATCATCCATGCCTTTCTGTGCTCCTCACCCTGAAATTCAGTGGAAGCTGTCATATACTTAATAAAAACATCTTGTAGAATATCTTCCGCAACCGTCTTATTCCCGGTATAAGACAGTGCAATTTTATATACCATATCAGAATATCGTTCGATGATCTCTGCTATGTCCACCTGCGTACGCATCAATTGGTTCCTCATGACAGCCTCCTTTCACTTCTAATATCCTTGGGCCTGGTTAAATATTGCAACTAATTCAGAAAAATGTAAGCAAAAATTTATTTGATTTATTTCCCAAACTGTAAGTAAATCGGATTGCCTGTGCGACCGAACTGATCGACAGCAATTCTTTCACATAAAAAGAGCGGGAGGACCCGCTCTTTGTGAGTATATTCACATTTTCTATTAACCATAGTCTTCTTTCCAAATTATAACATCTTTTATTGCTGATGATAATATGGTACACAAGAAAACATAACATATTTTTTTATCCCACCTGCATTCTATTTCTTCTTCCTCTGGCAGGCATCAAAGACGTCTCTCATCGCAGGGTTATTGATCAGCCTGCCGCGGTAGTCAAAACGGGACCCATGGCAGGGGCAATCCCAGGTTAATTCATTCTGGTTCCATTCCAGGCTGCAGCCCAGATGCGGACATTTGGTGGAGATATAATAATATCGATCCTCAGACTCACGGTACACGCCGTATTTCTGACCACTCCGGTTAACAATTCCAGCTTGTCCTACTTTGATGTCCTTCAGATTATCCCTGGGTATCTTGAGATGCTCCGAGATAAGGCTGTTCGTGATGATTCCTGCGCTCTGAAGCAGCTTCCTGCTTCCGGATAACATCAGCCGCCTTGGATAGAATACCTTTCTGTACTCATTCTTCTTGCCTGTAATCATATCACTAATAATCATCGCTGATACCATGGAGGTAGACATTCCCCACATATTGAAGCCTGTGGCAACATAGAGGTTCGGTGTACTCGCAGAGTACCTACCGATGTATGGAATAGAATCCGGGGTCATACAATCCTGATTCGACCAGATATACTTGATCTTTGCCTCCGGATAATAGCGTCTCGCAGCATCTTCAATCCTTTGATAGGCATCCTTTGGTTTATATTCACCGGATCGATGATTGACTGCACCAAAGATCACATAATCCTTATAATTACGAAGAGAATACCCCTGTGGATCCGCATCCAGATACATTCCGTCCAGGCTGGCTTTATGTTTGGAATAACAGCCCTCCAAAGCGGACAGATAATACCTTTCCTGATGAAGCTTAAAGAAATAGTAACCGGGTACATTGATAAAAGGATAGTGCGTCGCAATGACCGTTGATTTTGCCTTAACACTCCCTTGATCCGTAAGGATTGTTCCATCATCACGTACCTCGGTAACCCTGGTATGCTCATAAATGGTAAGCTTATTTGCGATTGCATCCAAGAACTTCAGTGGATGGAACTGAGCCTGATGGTTAAAACGGACTGCTGCCTTCACTGCAAAAGGAAGAGTGGTCTCCTTCGTATATTCCGCAGGTAATCCAAGCCTCTTCGCTGCCTCGACCTCCTTAAATATCTTGAATTCATTTTCCTTGGAATAGATATAATTAGGCATAATATCGAATTCGCAATCAATCTGATTCCCGTTGATGATCTCCTCATACTTCTCAATGGCCATTTGGTTTGCCATTGCATATTCCCGAGCCCGTTCCTCTCCCTTATAGGTGATAAGCTTATCATAGATCAGACCATGCTGAGAAGTTATCTTCGCTGTGGTGTATTGATCTTTTCCATTAGCGTCGGTCTTGCTATCTTAACATTATTTTGATTATAACGATATTCCTCCTGAATCCACAGAGATTCGCCCCGTTCCTTTCCGCCGCGTTCGAAGGTTCCGTTTTCCTTCCATATTGTCTGCATATTAATAACCCTACCTTTCTCACAACCTGCACACTTTGAGCTGAAGGCACAAAGTTACCGTGTGAAGATGTATTTCTTCACACTTCCTCAAGGCTATATTTACCAGAATGAAAGCTTATTATGCACAATAACCACGATTGAAAATGCAGCTGTCCGGGATCGAATTTCTTCATTATGTGAATGACATTATAGAGTCTCTGGATTATAATAATCTTAATTGTGTTAATTCTTAAGGTTAAAGTGTCAATAGGGGGAGAACTATGGAATATGATTGCTTGATTGTAGATGATGAGACAGCACTGGGACAGGCCACCTGTGAGTATTTTCAAATGTTTGGTTTAACGGCTGC
>JAGFXQ010000135.1 GCA_017861355.1 Bacillota bacterium | reverse complement strand
TATTGCGAAATATAGACAGCAAATATATTTCCGATTAGTCCTTTCTGAGGCCAGTATGCAGACATATTAACCATTGCGCTTGCAATTCCAAAACAGATATAAAAGAGTATAGTAACCAAGAGAGCAACAATCAACGGCCACACTACTAATAAATACTTTTTTATCTTCCCTTTTTTCTTTTTATCTTTATTTGTTTCTATGTTTGTTTCCATGTTTGCGTCTATGTTTGTTTCTATGTTTGTTTCTATGTTTGTTTCTATGTTTGTGTCTATGTTTGTGTCTATGTTTGTGTCCATGTTTGTGTTTATGTTTGTGTTTATGTTTGCGTCTATGTTTGTGTTTGCGTCTATGTTTGTGTTCACATTTATTTTATGTATTTCCTTATCAATATCTTTACTTATTTCATTATCAGTTTCTGCACTTGGCCGGATATCTTTTTCAATGCCTTCCATTTTTCTCCTCTTCTTATTCTATTTATTCTAGTCAACGTAATCACTTAACACACATCCCACATTTTTACATTATTATCTATATTTATACCATGTACTGTAAAATTTTTCAAACATTATCGTATGATTTACGAAAGAAATATAAATAACGTCACACCGTCAACAATTCTGTATCTTGTATTCAAACGATTTAAAGCGCGATTTGAGAACTTTCTATTATCATAAACAAGGTGAAATGATTAACCATTTTACTTGTTATGAATCAAAAAAACAGGAAGCCCTCTGAGCTTCCTGTTTTTGATCTTATTCATGCCAATAGAAAGTTCGTAAAGCTTACCTTCTATCGTTTATATTTCTTTGTAATTTAATACAATATTAGCCGAGTACAACCTCAACCTCGTGAGTCTTCTTATCTCCTGCCAGAGGAATGATATTTCCCTGAACTTCCTTACCGTCCACGATCATCTTCGCAACACCCTTGGATACGTGATTCGGGTTCTTCACTGTGATATTGTATTTGTCTCCACGGAATTCACGGGTTACGTTGTAGCCGTCCCATGCAGTCGGGATAGAGGGATCAACCTGAAGACCATCATATTCCGGCTTGATTCCCAGAATTGCCTGTGAGATAGCTACGAAGTTCCAGGAAGCGGTACCGGTTAACCAGGAGTTCTTAGCTTCACCATGACGTTTTGCATCCTTACCGGCTACCATCTGTGAGTATACATAGGGCTCCATACGATGAATCTCTGAGTAATCTTCGGTATAAGAAGGTGCGATTCTGGTAAAGTAATCAAAGGCTTTATCGCCTCTGCCCATCTGAGCTTCTGCAATCATGATCCACGCATTATTATGACAGAAGATGCCGGCATTCTCTTTGTATCCCGCCGGATAGGTTGAGATCTCGCCGTATTCTACATAATATTTTGTAAAGGCAGGGTTCTGTAATACCAGACCGTATTTGGTTCCAAGACGCTCATCCACAGCATCCAATGCCTGAATTGCCTTGCCGTCCTCGGTACCACAGTTACCCATGATACAAAGGCCCTGAGACTCGATAAAGATCTTGCCTTCTTCGTTCTCGTCACTACCAATCTTCTTACCGTAATCATCGTAAGCACGAACGAACCAGGAACCATCCCAACCATCTCTCATGACAATTTCACGCATCTTAGCAATCTCAGCCTTGGTACGATCTGCCTCTGCTTTATTACCAATTTTATTCATTAATGCTACATATTCTTCACCGATGTAGCAGAACATACCGGCAATCATAACGGATTCTGCTACTCTGCCATCCTTGCTGGTGGAGGTCTGGAAGGACTCACCGGGTTCGGTGGAGAAGCAGTTTAAATTCAAGCAATCATTCCAGTCAGCACGGCCGATCAACGGAAGTCCATGAGGTCCTACATTATTGATCACGTGATCCATGGAACGCTTTAGATGGTCTGCGAGTGGTGTGCTGGTTGCTTCATCATTATCAAAAGGTGTCATAACATCAAGAATGGAGTAATCTCCGGTCTCCTTGATGTAAGCAACAACCGCAAGTACTAACCATAACGGGTCATCATTGAAGTTTCCGCCGATTTCGTCATTGCCCTTCTTGGTCAATGGCTGGTACTGATGGTAAGCTCCACCGTCCTGGAGCTGTGTGGAAGCAAGATCAATAATTCTCTCTCTTGCGCGATCCGGAATCTGATGTACAAAACCGAGCAGATCCTGATTAGAATCTCTAAAGCCCATACCTCTGCCGATACCGGATTCGAAGTAGGATGCACTTCTGGACAGATTAAAGGTAACCATACATTGATACTGGTTCCATACATTTACCTGACGATTCAACTTCTCATCTGCAGACTTAACATTGTACTTGGATAAAAGCTGATCCCAGTGTGCACCAAGCTCTGCAAAAGCCTTGTCCACCGCTTCCGTTGTAGCATATTTGGCAATCATTGCTTCTGCCTTCGATTTATTTATCACATTCTTGCTCTCGAATTTCTCTTCAAAAGCATTCTCTACATAACCTAATAAGAATACCAGATCCTTCGTCTCGCCGGGTTCCAGATTAATTTCGATACAGTGGGATGCAATCGGATGCCAACCATCTGCAACGGAGTTATTGGATTTGCCTGCGAATACTACATCCGGGTTGTCGAAGCCGTTATAGGTTCCCATGAAGCTCTCACGATCCGAATCAAAGCCGGCAATCGGAGAATTCACCGAAAAGAATGCATAGTGATCGCGTCTTTCCTTATATTCTGTCTTGTGGTAGATGACAGAACCCTTCACCTCAACCTCTCCGGTATTATAATTTCTCTGGAAATTAGTTGTATCATCCTGAGCATTCCATAGGCACCACTCAAGGAAGGAGAACAGCTTCACCTGTTTCTTCTTACCGGAAGTATTCTTCACAACTACTTTATGAATCTCGGCATTGGTATCCATCGGTACAAAGAAAGTAATCTCAGTCTCGATTCCTCCGCGTGCTCCGGTGATCTTCGTGTAGCCCATTCCATGTCTACATTCGTACTTATCCAGTTCCTTCTTCACAGGAGCCCAGCCCGGTGACCACACATCACCCTCATCATTCAGGTAGTAATAACGTCCGCCACCAAGATCGAGTGGAACGTTATTATAGCGATAACGAGTTATTCTTCGAAGCTTTGCGTCCTTATAAAAGCTGTATCCACCGGCAGTATTCGAAATCAACGAAAAGAATGCTTGAGATCCTAAATAATTGATCCACGGATAAGGAGTCGTGGGGGTGGTGATGACGTACTCCTTATTTGAATCATCAAAATAACCGTATTGCATGTAATATACCTCCTAATAGCTATTTGTACTCTCCAGTCATCATTATATTATACCTTTTGTGCTATTTCAACCGAATTAGACCCTTAAATGTAGTACAAAAATCCGGCAAAAATTAGTGCATTATTGCGAAACTATATCTGCCATTAATTAACGATATACAAATCATATAAAAAATGTCAAAATGAATTATAAACTTATGCGAAATGATAAATTGGAGGTACCCATGAAAAGCCATAATAGATTGCGAAACAGATTGCTACTGAGCCTCTTAATTCTATTGATTATTATCTCAGGAGCCGGGATCGTATATGCAAATAAGGAGACCTTATTGAATCGTTACTACCTGACGATGAAAAGTCCAAAGGAATATTATACATATATTGAGACGTATGGGCTATATCAGCTCAAGGCTTCCTTACCCAAGCAGAAAGTCCTGCCGTCGGAGGAGCTTGCTTATGATACCACCTCCCAAATCACCTTTCACCACGAGGAACTTAATTCCGTTCTGGACAGTGCTCTCGGGATCAAGCTTACCGATCTTGAAACTCTTCTGGGTATTCCACTGAATAGTATCGGGATCGACACTTCCTTTGTATCAAAGAATCACTTAATTAATGATACAATGAGATTTAAGTTAAATGATACGAAGCTTCTGACTGCTGATTTATATTTGAATACGCCTGCCAAGAAGCTGCTCGTGCAGTTTCCCGAGCTTAGCGATGCCTACCTTACTGAGAACTATGGGGACGCTGCCTCTTCCGGCACCGATGAAGGTCCGCAGCAGAAGATCGATTCAGAACTTTATAGTAGAATTACGAAGCGCTACCTGGATCTCTTCTTCAGCCACATCAGCAATGTAACCCTTACGAAGCAAGTTCCGCTATCCTTGGATACTCTTACAGTGGATTGCAATCAGCTGACCGTCACTATCTCCAGGGAGGATACCCGTATACTCCTTGCTGCTCTGCTTGACAGTGCCCGATCCGATGAAGATATTCTACTCCTGCTATCACAATTAAATGCACCAGCCGATCAGTATTTTAAGATTCTGGATAAAATCGACCGCGCAATGACTGCTGAGATAAAGGAACACAGTCCGAAGGACACACTTCAGATGAAGCTCTACGTGGATACGAAGGGTCATATTCTGGGTAGGGAGCTAATCTCCTTCGGTTCTTCCACCGCGGGTTATACTCTCCTGAAGAAGGATACAATACAGGAATACGAATTCCATATGATGCACGGAGCAACAAAGCGCTTTCTTTCCATCACTGGGAAGAATAGGGAGATCGATGACACTGAGCAGGGTAAGGTAGCCTTACTTGCTCAGGACCCCACTCGGAACGACCAATCCGATATTCACCTTGAGCTTACTTATCATGGTGTTCAGAAAGAATATAAGGATGGTCATCCCCATCTGATCGGAGACTATACCTTCACCTCTCCTGAGCTAATGGGCATTCAAGTTACTTCCAATTTTAGCCTCGAGGACGAGAAACAGTTAAATACCACCTCCATTCGACTTGGAGCATCGCCACTGATCACGATAGATACTTCGGTTACTCCTCATCAGGTCACGGAAGTAGTCCTGCCGAAACCGGACGCTGTCACTTATGATGTATCGCAATATGATCGTTATCTGGCTTCCGTGGATATGCAAGGTTATCTGAAATCCGTTGCCGATTCCTTTGGTATCGATCCGGAACGTTTCTACAGTTTATTCTCCCTCGCTAATTAAAGTATATCTCTTCCCAAACGGGATAATTTTACTTCAATATTCTTTATGAAAACAGCCGCTTTCCAACCTTTAAAAAAGGCGGAAAGTGGCTGTTTTCTTGATCTTCTTATATTATTTAAGATTAATTTTATAATTAATTTCTTTTTTTATACAGGTAAATGTGATACACTAAGATATGTCAAAAAAATGTACCGGAGCAAGATAGCTTCAAGCTAGTTTATTACGATATAAAGCGAGGTTTTAAAATGCCAAAAGAGACCAGGCTGGAAGAAGATGCGGTTATCTATCAGCCGCGACAAAAATTAACAGAAAAGCAGAAGCTTAAGGATATGTCATTTCAGGAGAAAATAAGCTATCTCTGGGAATATTATAGAATACATGCTGCAGTAGCAATTGCAGTAATTGCATTGATCATCTATCTTATCTACGAACTGATGACTCCGGATGTTAAAACGCAATTTTATGCAGCTATTATTAATAATACAATCAATGATCAAGTATGGGATCAATATACCACAAGCTTTGAGGATTATCTGAACCTAAATCCTAAGACAGAAGATGTTCAGTTAAATTACAACTTCTATCTTAATGCCTCCAGCGATTATTCCATGAATATGCAGCAAGCCTTGAGCACTTACATCGCAGCCGGAGAAGTAGATGTTATCATCGCACCGGAATCCTCCTTCAAGGAGTATGCTTATTACGGTTTTATGGAGAAGATATCGGATCAAATTCCCACCGATCTATATGCCAGTCTGACTGATAATATGTATATGTCCAACACAGAAGAGGATGCAGAGAATAATGTCTATGGCATCTATCTTACCGACACGAAGCTTTTTAAGGTGAATGCCAATAATACCGATCCTTATATTCTTGGTATCATTGCAAACTCCGGTCATAAGGAGAATGCAGCTGAATTCCTTCGCATGCTTTATAATGAGTAATTGACCTTTTCATAGATATCAGAAAACTCTCAAAGACCAGAACCCCTTAGATTTCATATCTAAGGGGTTCTGCTTTTATGTCCATAAGTCTGATTTATACCTTCAATTCTTTCCGTTAAAAGGGGCTATCGCACAACTTTTGTACGACAGCCCCTTTTAGCATACTCTACTCGACAGCCACTATTCCTACTTCGCTGTGATGTACCCCTGTGCTTTCAATAACTCTGCTATTAAGACCCCACCGCCGGCAGCACCTCGAACGGTGTTGTGTGATAAACCAACAAACTTATAATCAAATACCTTATCCTCACGAAGTCTTCCAAAGCATACGCCCATACCGTTCTCGTAGTCACGGTCAAGCTTTGCCTGAGGTCGGTTATCTTCTTCAAAATACTTAATGAACTGTTTCGGAGCACTTGGCAAATCGAGCTCCTGAGGAATTCCCTTAAACTCTGCCCAAGCCTGCAGTATTTCTTCCTTGCTGGGTTTATTCTCGAAGTTTACAAACACTGCTGCAGTATGTCCGTCTGTTACGGGTACACGGATACACTGGGTTGTGATTATCGGGCTTTCTGCTTTCACGATCTTTCCATCCACAACCTTACCCCAGATACGAAGAGGCTCCTGTTCACTCTTCTCTTCTTCCCCACCAATGTAAGGAATTACATTATCTATCATCTCCGGCCAATCTGCAAAGTTCTTACCTGCGCCGGAAATTGCTTGATAAGTCGTTGCTACTACTAGCTTCGGTCCAAACTTCTTCAATGCATGAAGTGCGGGAGTATAACTCTGGATCGAGCAATTCGGCTTTACAACGATAAAGCCTCTCTCAGTTCCCAGACGTTTTCTTTGATCCGCAATTACTTCCAGATGCTCCGGATTGAGCTCCGGAACAACCATCGGAACATCGGGGGTCCATCTATGAGCACTATTATTGGATACCACGGGAGTTTCTGTCTTTGCATAAGCTTCCTCGATAGCCTTAATCTCGTCCTTTGTCATGTCAACTGCACTGAAGACAAAATCAACGCTTCTACTTACTTCAGCAACATCATTTACGTTCATTACGATTAGCTTCTTTACGCTATCCGGCATCGGTGTAGTCATCTTCCAACGATCACCAACTGCTTCTTCATATGTCTTCCCGGCACTTCTCGGGCTTGCTGCAACCGTAACTACTTCAAACCAAGGATGGTTTTCCAACAGGGAGATAAAACGCTGTCCGACCATTCCGGTTCCTCCAAGGATACCAACTTTTAACTTACCCATTTCAATTCCTCCTATTTTGTTCCTGTATGGCATACATCTGTCTTTGCTGTAAATATACTATAAACTAATTTCAGAAAAAATCAACACTTTTTTGTAGAAAATTAAAGATTTGTTACTATTATATAAGTTAAATTCATTTCCGTTCGTTTGTTTGGTTATTTTTCAATATGATTCTGATAATGATCCAGTAATTTCTTTAAATCCTCCATGGTTTCGATCTCATTTACATGGTTCCTCAGCTTCGCTGAGCCCGGATATCCGGTGGTATACCAGGCAACATGCTTCCGCATCTCACGAATCGCTATGGTTTCACCCTTGAAATCTGCCAGCATGACCGCGTGGCGAAGAATCATTTTGTTCACCTCATCGAAATCAGGCTTAGGGATTAGAATCCCTTTCTTCAGGTATTCCTTGATCTGTGTAAAAAGCCATGGGTTACCTCTGGTTCCTCTTGCCATCATGATGGCATCACAGCCTGTCTGATCAATCATTGCCTTTGCATCCAGAGGTGTGAATACATCGCCACTACCGATGACCGGCACAGTCACTGCCTCTTTCACCTGACGAATCACTTCCCAGTCCGCTTGTCCACTGTAGAACTGCTCTCTGGTTCTGGCATGGACTGCAATCGCAGCCGCTCCATTTTCTTCTGCAATCTTAGCCACCTCAACAGCGTTAATACTGTCTTCATGAAAGCCCTTGCGGATCTTCACCGTAACCGGTTTACTATAACCGGTAGCTACCTTTCGAACAATCTCACCAATCAGCTTAGGGTTCTTCATTAGCGCGGAGCCCTCACCGTTATTCACAACCTTCGGCACAGGGCAACCCATATTAATATCCAGGATATCAAAGTTACGATGCTCAATTCTTCTGGCGGTCTCACTTAAGATATCCGGATCGGCACCGAACAGCTGCAACGCTGCAGGACGCTCCTCTTCTGCAATCTGAAGGAGCTGCTCCGTATTTTTATTATTATATTGGACTCCCTTGGCGCTGACCATTTCTGTGTAGACCAGATCTGCTCCCTGCTCTTTGCATAAAATACGAAATGGCAGGTCGGTTACACCTGCCATGGGTCCTAAAAATAAATTTCCTTTAATTTCAACATTACCTATCTGTAAACTCATACTATCTTCTCCATAACTATCAACTCGATGCATCTTTCCTTTGTGTTAGTTTTTGCCGAAGCATCCTACCAGCAATAAAGGATTATATACATAACCTTTTATTTGCACTATGGTCTATTTTTGTTCTTATCACTGATAATCTTCAGACCCTTCATCGTCAGATTGGGATCATATACCTCAATCACATCCGTTGCATCCGAGATAATCTTCCCAAGACCTCCGGTAGCGATAACTCTGCATTT
>JAGFXQ010000134.1 GCA_017861355.1 Bacillota bacterium | reverse complement strand
CGATAAATTTCTTCATTTTCTGTACCTCCTTAATGGTGTCTATCTGCTGCTCACTTAGAGTAACATATAGGCAATAGGGGTTCAACCTCTAGATATTGGAGATAAACACAATTCTTACCTTGTTTGTAAATGAAGCTTTTCTTCTATTCTATAATTCATTACTTATTTGATATAGATTCTTTCCAAACGTGAGCCTAAACGACTTAGCAATTCATTTGTAATACTTCCTGCTTGTGTTGCGACTTCCACAGCAGAGATTTCATCCACCTCATCCTGGCCAATCAAGGTAACGATATCTCCGGGTATCACTTCCGGCACATCGGTAATATCAATCATCAGCTGGTCCATGCAGATACGTCCGATAATCGGCACCTGCTGTCCGTGAATCAATACTCTGGCATTCTCACCGGAAAGAGACCTCGGCAATCCATCCGCATATCCTATAGGAAGTAATGCGATCTTACAATATCTTGATGCCATGTAGCCTCTTCCGTAGCCAACCTCTTCCCCCTCGGTTATATCACGTATTAGTGCAATCCTCGATTTTAATTCCATTACCGGTTTAAGCTTTGGCTGCATTCTGGTCTCATCTTTATCATTGCTTAGACATCCGTAAAGTGCAATCCCAATTCTGGCATAATCGCATTGCAATTCAGGATAATTGAGCAAGCCATAGGTGCTTTGAATATGAATCTTCGGCAGAGTAATTCCCAACTGCTTCAGCTGAGATAACAAAGTATAGAAGCTTGCAATTTGTCTCTGTGTATATGAGATATCCGTCTCTCTCCTACTGTCTGCAACGCATAAGTGTGTGAAAATCCCTTCGATTTTCAGCTTGTCCAACAGAAAAATCTCCTGTACTAATCCTTCATCCTCTGCTCGGATTCCGATCCGATGCATGCCGGTATCGATCTTGATATGGACCGGTATCGCTTTCTTCGCAGCTCTATTCAACCGGCAAGCGTAATCATAATCAATCACCGTTTGAATCAGCTGATAACGGTGTAACTGCTCGGTCCGTGATATATCCGTGTATCCGAGAATCAATATATCTCCACGAATTCCTTGCTTTCTCATGGCAATCCCCTCATCTATCGTAGCGACGCCAAAGCTTCTTATCCCGATCCTCGACAACTCTTTCGATATTTCCTTCACACCATGTCCGTAGGCATTAGCTTTCACGATTCCCATCAATTCACAGCCCTGTGGCATCAGCTTCTGTAGCTGTTGTGCATTATGCCTGAGATTGGTCAGATTAATCTCAAGCCACGCCCTACCGGTCTTCTCTTGAATCTTCTTAATCATGATCCTTCCTCCACATCGTAATAATTACTCCGTCCACATTGTTACCAGACTGTTGAATTAAGGCATGTTCAGGAAGGTCGATCTCTGTATCCTCCCCCATAGGAAGGAAGAAAATCTCCACATTCTGTCTTCCTTTCCGCTGAACAAGATGTCTCCGCTTATATGGATATTCTCGAATCAGAATAATGTATTCTTCCAACGACAGACCTTGTTCTGCCATAATCTTAGAATGAGGCCAGCCGATATAGCGAAAATGCCACGGCTCATGTGCAATTCCGGTAATCTTCTCTTTTCCACTCTGATAGCGTTCGATAAAACCATAGTCCGGAGCCTTACGACGGAAATCACCGTACCTTCCTTCATAAGGCAGATAAGGACGGATAAAATCAATCTCCGGTTGTCGCTTCGCCAAATCAATCGCAAGCCCTGACTGATGCTCACTGTGATTCGGGAGTGCTACATACTTCGTTGTGAATTCCGCTCCATACTCAGTCATCGAACTTCGATAAATATCTGTTTGATCCTGAAGGCTTCGATATCCACTTATCGGAACAATCTCCTTCTCACAGCCGGTATCCTTCATCAATCTAGCCAATACTGATGACGCCTTGCACTCCAAAAGAATCTCGGGATAGTCGGTATCTGCCGGAACAAGAGATATATTTTTCTCCGTATTCTTATAATCAAATTCTTTATTAATGAGGATCAGACTTCCCTGATAAATATCCTCACGACATAATCTTAGCTCTGTCACTGTTCCATCCCCAGTTCAATCAGCCTGTCCAAAATCGTGTCGAAGGATAAACCGATTCCTTTCATCATATTCGGATATCGGCTGTGAGAGGTAAATCCCGGTATCGTATTGACCTCATTAAAGACAATCTCTCCTTCCGGAGTCAGAAACAGATCTACCCTGGCAAAGCCCCTGCAACCGAGGGTTCTATAGATTAGTGCTGCTGTCTCCTTAATCCTGCCGGCCATTTCCTCACTGACCCGTGCAGGTATATGAATTTTTGAACTTTTTAAAGTATATTTCTCTGTATAGTCAAAAAATCCTGCGCTTAATTCAATCTCATCCACTTCTCCTAATGTCAGTTCCTGATTGCCCAATACTGCGCAGCCCACCTCGAAGCCCTCTATGTTCTCTTCAATAATCACTTCATTATCATGTTCAAAGGCCAGCTTCACCGCAATGGATAAGCTTCTCTTATGATTTACCTTGGTAATTCCGAAGGAGGAACCGGCTTTGACCGGCTTAACAAATAAGGGGTATTGTAGTTGGCTCACCAGCTGCAACAACTGCTTTCCTTCCACCGGACCGGTTAGTACAACTGATTTTGGTATACGGATTCCGGTCTGAGCAACCAGCTTGTGAGCCCTGTTCTTGTCCATACACAAAGCGGAACAGAGGGTTCCGCAACCAATTACCGGTATATCTGCCAGTTCAAATAAACCTTGGACTGTGCCGTCTTCTCCATTCTTACCATGCAATACCGGAAATATGGCATCCAGTCTTGTACGTTTGATATAATTTTTGAAGATCTCTATAATACCATGATCATTGCGATTCAGTGATACCATAACCGGAATACATTCCTCTGTCCTCTCATGCCAGGTATCATCCAGTATGCAGTCTGTACTGCCATAGTAACGATACCAGTTTCCATCCCTGGTAATTCCGATCAATACTTTATCATATCGATCGATATTCATATTTGTAATAATTGCATGTGCGGATTGTAAGGATACCGAATATTCACTGGAGCATCCCCCGAATAAAACTGCTATCTTTCTCTGGTTCATAATGTTTCTCCTTTATATGAATGCGAATGTGCATTGGCACACAAAAAAGCATTCATTGTTTTGATATCAAGATCATATCAAAACAATGAATGCTATTTATCCGTAAAGCTTATATTTATATCTCGTTTTTTCCGTCGAAATTCTTACAATTTTCTTACAATCGCTCCGGAAGGATTATTGTGAAACGAACTGTTTCATTCTCACTGAAGGCAGTGATGGTTCCTTCATGAAGTTCTACGATCTCCTTGGCGATCGCAAGTCCCAGTCCAGCCCCTCCGGTCTTAGAGGTACGGGCCGTATCCAGACGATAAAACTGTTCGAAGATTCGGTTCAGCTTATCCGGTGGAATCGTATTGCCGTGATTAACAAAGTGTAGAGTAATCACCCCGTTCTCCCGGATCACGGTAATCTCAATGGGTTGGTTGGGAAAGCTGTAATTAATGGCATTGCGAATCAGGTTATCCAGCACCCTCTGTATCTTATCTACGTCACAGCGGATGTCAAGCTCTGCAGGTACTGTGAGCTCACAACGCAGACCCTTTTCAGCAAACATAGGTTGAAATTCATACGTCATCTGTTCCAGCATCCTGCTAAAATTTACTCGACTTAGTTCTAACGTAAGATTGGATAGATTAAAGCGGGTTATTTCAAAAAATTCATTAATCAGATCTTCCAGTCTTTCTGCCTTATTAAGTGCTATCGAGAGATATTTCTCACGCAGCTCTTCCGAGATTTGATTCTCATCCCGCAGCAGTGTAAGATAACCGATCACTGAAGTCAGAGGTGTCTTCAAATCATGTGCCAGATATACAATAAGATCATTTTTTCTCTGCTCTGCTTCTCTTGCTGCATGCTCATTCTCACGGACACTGATCTTTATCTGATTCATCCGGTTCTCGACTACCTTCAGATCCGTCGGAAGTACGATGAGTTCCTCCTTGGAGTCATAGACATTCTGAGTAGCATCAATGATATCCTCAAGATACCCAAGAGTTCGCAACCATTGATACAGAAAGATGATAACAAAGCCCAGACCACCAAGGAATATCAACAATAGGTCAGCATAATTTGAGATCCAGTGGAAAATCTCATAGAGAGGATCTCCTCTATACCAGGTGAACCTGGATAGTACATATCTAGCTGCAAAGAACAAAAACAACATAATAAAAATATAAATCGTGGAGGATTCTTTCATCTTCTCCCGCAACCGGCCAATATGGGCCATGACTGTATTATTATTGTCCAGATATTTTTCACCCCACACCGCTTCGAACAGTTCCTCGGAGGATACAACCTTTCCTCGGTGCTCACATAGATACCAGAGGATAGAGAACTCTATTGGTGTCAATGGCAGAGATTTTCCGAAAAGTGTGCACTTATGGGTATTCCGGTTAATGATCAAACCCCGGAGATCAATCTCATCATTTACCTGGAGAATCGTCTCTGATAATGGATTATACCTCATATATCGTCTGAGCTGTGTCTTAACTCTGGCGACTACCTCCAGAGGATTAAAAGGTTTTGTAATATAGTCGTCCGCTCCTAGGGTTAATCCCATGATTTTATCGATGTCTTCCACCTTGGCAGTCAGCATGATAATCGGAAAAAAGTAATGTTCCCGAATCTTCTGACAAATACTGAACCCATCCATATCCGGAAGCATAATATCGAGTACTGCCAGATCAACCTGAGTTGTCCGTATACATTCCAATGCCTCTTTCCCGGTATAGAACTTATACACCTGATATCCCTCATTCTTCAAGTACAATTCCAAAAGGTCCGCTATTTCAACTTCATCATCTACGATAAGAATACTTTGATTCATTGTCCTTCACCTCATTTATGTATAAATTATATTGTATTAAGGGAATTATTTCAAACAAAAGATGAAATTATACGAAAATCGTTTTCTTAGCATTAACTAATATACCAATCGGCATAAAAAAACAGGAACTACTTCCGGCTTGCTTGACGGGGAGTAGTTCCTGCTATTTATGTATTATTTCTCCAGATTATTATACTTTTCACTCAAAACAATAATATCTATACGTCGGTTCTTCTCTCTGCCTTTCACTGTTGCATTATCTGCGACGGGTCTATACTCCCCGTACCCAACTGCCACAAGCTTATCGGGTTGTATATGACTATCCTGAACAAATAGTCTTACTACACTGGCCGCTCTTGCGGTAGAAAGCTCCCAGTTCGAAGGGTAAATGTCAGAATGCATCGGTACATTATCCGTATGGCCTTCGATACGTATATAGTTATCCAACGTCTTGATCAGATCAGCAACCTTTATTAGCGTCGGCTGATTTCCCTTTTTGATATCCGCACTTCCCGATTCAAAAAGTATTGCATTGTTGAAGCTGATAATCAGACCTCTCATATCAATATTGGTAGTAACCACGTCCGTCATATCCTGCTTAACCAATTCAGTATCTAAATTTTTCTTTAGATCTTCTAACTTACTCAGTTCTAGCTTCCCTAAGAATTTAGTCAGGTCATCCTGTGTAACACTCGATTCCGCTTGAGGTGTAACAGAAGCCTCGGGGTTCTTCGTAACACTTTGTGAGGTAGTTTCTTTAGGAAGCTCTTCCTTGATCTCATCCGGAAGGAGAGGGACAACTGAATCTCCTTCTCCACTAAAGAGTCCTGAACCCTCTGTCATCATATTTCCACGAAATGCCTCCGCTAAATTCTCGGCTTTTGTCTGATCCACCTTACTAACTGCAAAGAGAACAATGAAAACAGCTAATAACAAAGTCATTAAGTCAGAATATGGCAACAGCCAAGCTTCTCCGCCCTCTTCTTCACTATGTTGAGGTTTTTTATGCTTTTTTGACATAGTGTTCTCCTCCTTATTCCTGCTGCATCTTTGCGTTTATCGCTGCCTGTTTTGTCGGCGACAAAACTGCAAGAAGCTTTTCTTTAATCATCAGCGGTGAATCTCCTTTTTGAATTGACAATATTCCCTCCACGATCATACCCTTAACAACGGCTTCTTCATGACTTTTAACCTTTAATTTCTTCGCAAATGGATTCCACCACACATATCCTGTAAATATACCGAGAATCGTCGCTATAAATGCTGCTGCAATCGCTTCTGCCATCGCTTCCGTATTATCAATATGAGACATCGCAGCAATCAGTCCAAACACTGCTCCCAATACACCCAAGGTTGGAGCATACATACCTGCGGAAGAAAAAATACTTGCATTTATTTCATGTCTTTTCTCCATCGCTGCTATTTCAGCACCAAGTATATCCTCAATCATGTCGTCTGCAATTCCGTCAACAACCATACGAATTCCTTTTTTTATAAAAGGGTCGTCAATTTCTTCTACCTTACTTTCCAGCGATAGAAGTCCTTCTTTTCTTGATGTGTTAGCGAGATCAACCATAAGTGAGATAATCTCCTCTTCCGAAGCTCCTTTTTGCTTTGTAAAAAGAATCCGAAACAAGGCTCCCAAGCTTTTTAGCTGCTCCATTGGATACGAATTTAATATTGTGGCTACAGTACCGACAAATATTACGAAAAAGGCAGCCGGATTTAAAAACACGGTAAAACTAATTTTCTTAAATATCATAGCTCCAATTACAGCTATAAAACCTACTATAATTCCCAAGAGCGTTGAAATTTCCATAATCTTTCTCCTTGATAATCGACATTTTATTATTTATTTTGCTATCTACATAATAGCATTTTTTTATCAATTGCACAATTATATTCGTGTTAAGATTCCGTTCAGAAAAAGGCTTCTCCATCCTAGGAGAAGCCTTTCCGACAGGATCGCAATCCGTCCTTGCTATCATAATATTCCTATCAACCCCATAAAGCACTTGCATCGTTTGAACTTCGATTTAGTCGTGAAAAGTCGGTTTTCACAAAGGAATTGGTTGATAATATGATAAACACCAACCCAATCAGAAGAATGATGATTAAGGATAACACCGGGGTAACGATAAATCCGTTGATATCAATTGCTAACCCCTCCTTCACAAGCTCAGCATTTGTCAAGGACGTCTTCTCCAGTACAATCATTCGGAAAAATGCGGTGGCATAAGTCATCGGATTAACATAAGCTATATATTTTAGCAGATTTGGAAGCATTGCTAGTGGAATATATGCACCGGATAAAAAGGTTAAGGGCATCGTTACAGCAGTCTTAATGATTTGGAATGTCTGCCCGCTTCGAACCTTAGTAGCCAGAAATAAACCAACGCCGGAAAATACCATCCCAACACATATCATAGCGAACAGAATCAGGACCGGAGTAATCCAGGTGGTAAATTTGATTCCGATAAATAATCCGATAAAGAGGATCAGTATTCCCTGGAGGGTAGAGACTGTTGCAGCTGATAACAGCTGGCCTACAGCAACCGCCAACCTCTTTGCCGGAGACACCAGGACCTCCTTCATAAAACCACTCACCATATCATCGACTGTTGATGAGGCCAGGTTAAGCGAGCTTTCGAATACTGTGGTTATAATCACACCAGACAGCATATAAGAGATCGGATTATCAATGTAATCATTTTTGAAGATTGCACCAAACACATAAACAAAAAAGAACGGAAAGATCAGAGAAAAAATCAGTCCTGTTTTATTCCTTACAAAGGCTTTCAGGCCTCTCATCCATAATGCTATTACTGTATTCATCCTACTCCTCCTCTCTGATTTTCTTACCGGTTATCTCCAGAAATACATCGTTAAAGGTTCCTTTTTTTATCTCGATATCGGTTATATCCTCCTTCTGCAGGCTGATCACCTGCAGAAGTCGATCAATCTGTTCCGCATCCGCTTTATAGTAACCTTCTTTTCTGACATAGCTGACTTCATATTGAGACATTAGTCGTTCCAACTCAGGACCGTTCCTGGTCGTAATATAGGCTTTATCCTTCGTATATTCTTTCTTTAAGGCATACGGAGTATCGTGGGCAACAATCACACCCCGGTCAATGATTGCGATTTTATTGCAGATTTCAGCTTCTTCCATATAATGCGTCGTAAGGAAAATTGTAATGTTTCGCTCCTTCTGCAACTTCAGAATATACTCCCAGATGTGGGCTCTTGTCTGCGGGTCAAGTCCGGTCGTGGGCTCGTCAAGAAACAGGACCTTAGGATAATGAATCAGTCCTCGGGCGATCTCAACACGGCGCTTCATTCCACCGGATAATGCACTGACCAGTTTCTTGCGTTCTCCGAGCAGATCCACCAGACCCAGAACAAATTGGATCCTTTCCTCCACTTCCTTCTTCGGAACATGATAAAATACACAATGCATTTTCAGATTCTCTTCAATGGTCATTTTGGCATCCAGCGTGGAATCCTGGAATACTACACCTATACTGGATCTCACCTCACTTTTTTGTGTTGAGGCATCCTTACCATCGATGATCAGTGTACCCGAGGTCTTCTCAAATATAGTACATAATGTATTAATCGTTGTGCTCTTACCGGCACCGTTCGGCCCTAGAAAGGCGAAAATACTACCTTCTTCCACTTCAAAAGATATATCATTGACTGCTGTGAAATCGCCGTAAGCCTTGGTAAAATTTTTCACACTAATGATTGGCTTCATCTAGTTCACTCTCCTTTGCAGTTATTTTTTTAGCATAAATTCTTCTATTACATGCGCTACTCCATCCTCTTCATTGGAATGAGTAATATAATCCGCCTCAGATTTTATCTCATCGAAGGCATTCCCCATGGCAACACCAAGCCCGGCATACCGTATCATGTCCAGATCGTTGCCGGCGTCTCCGACACAGATCACTTCCTCACGCTTTAAACCAAGCTGTTTGGCAACTGCAGATACACCAACACCTTTGTTCACGCTTTTATCTAAAAATTCCAGAAAATGTGGTGCACTACGAAGAATCGTATATTTCTCTTTAACCCAATTCGGCAGCTGCGCTAACGCTGCATCCAGTTTATCCGGATCATCTACAAACATCACCTTGACAATAATCGTAGAAGCATCAATATCCTCTACTGCTCCAACCAAAATAGGTATCTGATTGATGTTCGATTCCAATTCCGTATACGGATTGTTCTTCGGTGTCAGAACGCATTGATCGGTCAATGCATGGATATTCACCTTCAGTTCTTTACTAAGGATATATAATTCTTGATATGCATTCAGAGACAAGGGTTTATCAAAAATAATATGTTTTGTCTTTGTACTTTGTACCAATGCCCCATTATAGGTAATCACATAATCGTTATCATCGAATAAGTTCAGTTTCTCAAGGTATCTCATTACCCCATTGATCGGTCGTCCTGTTGCCAGTACCAGTTTTTTACCTCTGTTTTTTAATTCACCCACTGCTTTTTTGCATCTATTCGAAATTTCTTTATTCTCATTTAACAAGGTACCATCCATATCTACTGCGATTAGCTTATACATCTTCTTATCCATGCCTTTCCCATTACCTGTAAACCTTACTTATATTGTATCTTAATTACAGATAATTCTTTACAATTTAGAAACACAATCCTCTTTATTTAAAAAATAGTAATTGTTATTGAAAATACCATAATATGCAATAAAAAGCAAGCGAATTAAAATATTAAAAGCACCATTGATGCTTTCCTGATCTGATCTATTGCTATGTAAGCTTGCTTGCAATAGCAATAGATCAGATTAGTAAAGCACCTTTTGACATTATAACCACATAAAAAAGCTCTAAGCAATAACTCATGGAGTAATTGCTTAGAGCGCTATAGGCTTCTAGGTCAGAAATGGATAGATACAGAGTCCGAGGACACCGGCACCGATCATAATTGCAATCTGGCTCACCTTCCATTTACGCAGAATGAACAATGCCACTGTAAAAATTGCTACCGATAATAAGTCCACCTTAGAGATATCTGCGGTGAAAGCTTCCCCCTTCCAGAAAGCCAGTAATACCAGAGAGATACCTGCATTTGTGATCAACGCAACTACGGCGGGACGTAAACCGTTCATGATTCCCTGAAAAGTTTTGAGACCTCGGTATTTATAATAGACATAGGCTAAGATCAGAGAAATCACAATCGATGGAGTGATACAACCAAGCGTGGCGATAATTGCTCCTGGAATACCTGCCATTCGTATTCCGATAAACGAAGCTGCATTGATTGCGATGGGTCCCGGTGTCATCTGGGACAAGGTGACAACATCCGCAAATTCCGTCATCGTCAGCCATCCATGAAGATCTACCACTTGATTCTGAATCAGAGGCAAAGCAGCATAACCACCACCGATACTGAATAAACCGATCTGAAAGAAGCTCCAATATAAAGTCAGTAATATCATGCCTTGTCTCCTTTCTTCGCGGTATGGGAGTGATAGTAGATGGAGATTGCACCAAGCAACCCGCATACCAGAATGATAATAATTACACTGACGTCGAAGAAAAAGGCAGCAATAAAGGCAATAATCATAAGAAGAATCGGAAATGGCTTCTTCTCCTTTGTTACATTACGTATCATATTAATCACAACATCAATAATCACGGCTGCCACTCCTGCCTGCATTCCGCGAAGGGTATAACCGACCATTACGCTATCACGAAAAGCAGTATAGGCCACGGAAATGACTGACAATATAATTAAAGGAGGTAACACAGTACCAAATACCGTGAGCAGCGCTCCAGGTATCCCTGCCATACGATATCCCACCAGTATCGAAGCATTTACTGCAATGGCTCCGGGTGTAGATTGAGCAATTGCAGTCAGATCCAACATTTCCTTTTCCTCAATCCATTGATATTGATCTACAAACTTCTTCCTCATCAAGGATATGATGACATATCCTCCACCAAAGGTAAATGCACTGAGATAAAAGGTTGAAGCAAATAATTTCAAATAAAATTTTATATCCTTTTTCATTGGCTCTACTCCTGTCCAAGCAAATCTTAATCGTGCTAATATAAATTCGCTATATTACGGATTATGATCCTGTAATTGTTTTACTCTAATTCTTGAACTATCCGACAGTACGCTGATATTATTATTCCAATCTTTCAGGTGAATACTCAATATTACATCTTAATTGAAACCACCTTACTTAATCCTCCGTAATAAAGCTTTGAACCTATATATACATAGGGTCTGATATTAAAATAATAGATATATCCAAACTCCAGTTTCTCGACGATGCAATCCAAACTTTGATGATATCCGATGGATTGATAGCTTCCTTTCTCCGTAGAAGAATATAATATCTCATAGCCGGTCGCACCGGGCGCTTCTTTCCAGTAAGCTCTTGCACTGCTCTTGGTAAGCTTCTTAAGCTGAAAAGATATTTTCTTTGGCAAGATAGGAAAGGTTTGTACCTTCACACCATCATAATCGCCCCTTCCACATACTCATTGCAATGAGTTGCTGCCAGAGCTTCCAGCGTCTCATCAAAATATTGCAGGGTACTTGGTTTGTAGTGGAATACTTCCTCCATAGATTCCTGTTGGAACATATTCCAATTTCCAGTTTCAGTATATCTAATTTTACCGAAGCTTTCAAACGATATCTATCAATGCAGAACCTAGTGATCTCGGAACTTAGATTGTCGGTTTGACCAGAATTCCGTTAACCTCAACCTGATCTGTAATTTCAATTACCAAGCATTTGCGTCCGTCTACCAGCTTGGTTTGTACTAGGTCAACACGCTCCGGATTTACCTTTACTATAACATCGGGAGTCTTTACTTCGAATACTCTGGTATTCACCAGGTTTGCAGCCATTAGTGTCGTATTCTCTCCGTTTAACTTCTCATAATTTCTATCAAATTCAACAAGCCTCTCTTCATCCATTCCGCTTTCAGCAAAGATGCTTTTAACTTCATTCCTATCCAATGTCAGTGGTTCTGCAATTTCCTTTAGCTTGTGCTCTTCCAGTTTGTCATTCAGCTTCTCATGAATATTACGAACAATCTCATATTCGCATTCTTCTCCCAGTGTCTCCTTGATCAGTGACTGAAAGCTTTCTTTTTGCCCTCCTGCTGACATAGGCACCTCACAACCGAACAGCTGATTTACAAAATCATCATGAAGTTCTTCGGAATCCTTGGAATAGAATAATATACTGTGAATGTCTGTACTACGGTCATTAAATGCAGGGAATAAAAATCCGTTGTTTGGCATCCCTACCACCCAATCCTGTATACGTTTTCCGATCAGATTCAGCTCCTCATGGTAGCTCAGTCCGGGCTTCGAGAGATTCACAGGGCTAATCGAGCATAATATGTAACGGTACACTTCATCGGAGGCATCCTCCATCATTATCTTATCATTTGTCTTACCGGGAACATCATAAGCCGCATAAACGATCAATACCAGATAATTCCCGGGATAATCATAGGCTTGTATTATCTTTTCATAAAACTCCTCTAATAATACTTCATCCTTCAATTCACTGTCCCGAAGCTTCAACAGAAATTCCTGCGTTCCTCCATTGAATTCAGACTCCAAAGGAAAATCCATATTAATCAGATTCTTTCCGATGGTTCCTGAGAGTGATTTTTTGAAAATTTCAAAATATTTGAAGGTCTCTTCCTCCGGCAAACATAGAAAAGACTCTGTGAACTTTGTTTTTATGGTCTTCTCGCCATCGACATAGCAACCACTCACCTTAGTAATCGTACAGTTTTCATGCTTCATTTGTTTTCTGATCTCTAATATTTCACTGTTAATCATATTATTCTCCTTGTCTATCTTGTATCTTCCCGATCCGCGGCAATCAAAATGCCGTAACATTTAATAGTTTATCATATCGGGATTTTAAATCAAGCGATTGTTTTCTTCTAT
>JAGFXQ010000133.1 GCA_017861355.1 Bacillota bacterium | reverse complement strand
GGTCAGACTGGCAAGAAATCTTCAGACCTATCCTTTCTCCTCGAAGATTGAAGATGACCAGGCCATAGCTTTAGTAAACGAAGTGAAACAAATCACAAATGATCTGTCCGAGAAGGAAAATAGAAAGTATTATGCCTGCAATATCAGTACATTAAGTGATATTGACAAGATTGCTATGGTAGAACGTCATATTGTCAGTCCGCTGCTAGCAGAGAAGGAGCAATCAACAGGGCTTATTCTGGCGGATGATGAGACAGTGAGCATTATGATTAATGAAGAGGATCATGTTCGTATCCAAGCTATTGTAGGCGGTATGAATCTGGAACAGGCGTATGCGGAAGCAGACAGAATCGATGATATTGCTTATGAGAAGCTGCATTTTGCATATGATGAGAAATTTGGGTATCTGACTGCTTGCCCTACCAATGCCGGAACCGGCATGAGGGCTTCCTGCATGGTATTCCTTCCGGCACTTACTTCGGCCAGAATGATGCAGAAATTGATTGAAGAGGTTGGTAAATACGGAGTTACTGTCCGAGGCATCTACGGTGAAGGAACGAAGAGTCTTGGAAGTATCTATCAGATCTCGAATCAAAAGACCATGGGTATCAGTGAAAACGAGATTATTGAGAATCTGAAAAGAATTGTATTCCAAGTAGTAAAGCAGGAAAGAAAGCGAAGAGAATATATGCTTTCTGTGAACTCTGATGAGATTGAAGATCAGGTATTCCGTTCTTACGGAGTACTAAGATATGCAAGACAGATGTCTTCCGATGACGCCATGACTTTGTTATCTCAGCTCAAGTTCGGATCAGATTGTGGTTTAATAAAGTTCGATCGGGAATTCAATGTGCATAAACTCATGATGGGTGTACAGCCGGGAAGCCTTCAGTGGACACTTGGCAAAAATGTGGGAAGCTTGACCAGAGACCAGGCAAGAGCTGAATATATCAGGAGAGAATTACCCACAATCATATAATTGAACCGAGAATAATACTTTACAAAAGGAATCATGTAAAGTATTATTCTTATACATATAATCGCGAGTGGAAGAACATCATGCGAAGCTTAATTCGGCTATTATATGTGTATAAGATTATTATTCAAACGAAACGATAGAATACTCTAGCAAGAATGGAGGATACAGCAAATGTATGACAAATTTACTGAAAACGCGAAAAATGCAATTAACTTAGCACGAGAAGTTGCATATCGATTATCCCATAACTACATTGGTACCGAGCATTTATTGATCGGTCTGATGGAGGTTGAGGGTGTAGCATCTAGAATATTGGAAGAAAACGGTGTGACGGTGGAGAAGGTTCTGGAGTTGGTGAATCAGCTCATCGCACCGAATAACGGTGTTGAGATGATGGATGCAGGTAGCTTTACTCCCAGATCCAAACGGATTCTGGACCAAAGCTATAAAGAAGCTGCCAAGTTTAAAGCACCCTTGGTTGGTACAGAGCATATCCTAATTGCCCTGATCAAGGAATCGGATTGTATCGCAGTACGTTTACTCAATACTCTTGGAGTCAATGTTCAAAAAGTCTATATTGATATTCTGACCGCATCCGGTGTCGATGTCAGTGTGGCTAAGAATGAATATTCCTCGGGAAAAGGAGCAAAGACAAAGGGAAAGACAGCAACTCCTACTTTGGACCAGTACAGCAGAGATCTGACGGAATATGCAAGAGAAGGGAAGTTAGACCCTGTCATTGGCAGAGAGGGTGAGATTGGGCGGGTTGTACAGATCCTAAGCCGTAGAACCAAGAACAATCCCTGTCTCGTCGGTGAACCCGGTGTTGGCAAGACAGCAATAGCAGAAGGACTGGCACTCAAGATAGTTGAGGGTAATATTCCGGATACGATTAAAGAAAAACGTGTCGTTACTTTGGACTTATCCGGTATGGTGGCCGGTTCAAAGTATCGTGGTGAATTCGAGGAAAGAATTAAGAAGGTAATCAGTGAAGTAATCAGTGATGGTAATGTGTTGCTATTCATTGATGAGATTCATACTATTATCGGAGCAGGCGGAGCAGAGGGTGCCATTGATGCATCTAACATCTTAAAGCCTTCGTTAGCACGTGGAGAACTGCAGATTATCGGTGCAACCACCCGAGAAGAATACCGCAAATATATCGAGAAGGATGCCGCTCTGGAGCGTAGATTCCAGCCGGTTGTCGTAGAAGAACCTTCAGAAGAAGAAGCGGTACAGATTCTATTCGGCTTACGTGATAAATACGAAGCACATCATCAAGTTCGAATTACAGATGGAGCGCTGGAAGCAGCGGTGAAGTTATCCAGCCGCTATATCAATGACAGATACCTACCGGACAAAGCCATTGACTTAATGGATGAAGCGGCTTCCAAGGTGCGCCTCAGTACCTATACCTCTTCCCCGGATATCAAGAATCTGGAGCAGGAGATTAAACACCTTGAGGATGAGAAAGAAAAGGCTATCAAGGAGGAAGCATACGAGAAGGCAGGAGAGATTAAGAAACAACAGGAAGCAGCACTGGAACAGTTAGAGAAGCAGAAAGTGTTGGAGGATAAGCAAAGACAGGAAAAGCAGCTTGTAGTTAGTGAAAATGAGATTGCTGAGATTGTTGCAAGCTGGACGAAGATACCTGTGAAAAAGTTGGCAGAAGAAGAGACCGAACGCCTTCAGAACCTGGAAAACATCCTTCATCAGAGGGTAGTTGGGCAGGAAGAAGCAGTTGCGGCAGTAGCAAAGGCAATCCGCCGAGGCAGAGTGGGATTAAAAGACCCGAACCGTCCGACCGGTTCCTTCTTATTCCTTGGGCCTACCGGTGTCGGCAAGACAGAGCTTTCCAAGGCTTTGGCAGAAGCTATGTTCGGCAGCGAGAATTCAATTCTTCGTGTAGATATGTCTGAATATATGGAGAAACACAGTATCAGCAAATTGATCGGTTCTCCTCCGGGATATGTCGGCTATGATGAGGGAGGACAGCTCAGTGAGAAAGTACGACAGAACCCTTATTCCGTTATCCTTTTTGATGAAGTTGAGAAAGCACATCCGGATGTATTCAATATTTTACTTCAGGTATTGGACGATGGCCATATCACCGACTCTCAGGGTAGAAAAGTAAGCTTTAAGAATACGATTATCATTATGACCTCCAATGCAGGTGCTCAGAATATCATAGAGCCCAAGCGCTTAGGCTTCACCTCCGTAATCGATGACAAAGAGGATTATAAGCGTATGAAGGAAGGCGTTATGGACGAAGTGAAGAAGATCTTCAAGCCGGAGTTCATTAATCGTATCGATGAGATTATCGTATTCCACTCCTTAACCAAGGATAATATTAAGCAGATTGTTGGTATTATGATAAAGACGATCGGAAAACGCAGCAAATCGCAGATGAATATCGCTCTGGAGACGAATGAATCAGTTGTTGCTCATCTAGCAGAGGTGGGTTTTGATCCAAAATACGGAGCTAGACCTTTAAGACGTGCAATTCAGACGAATATAGAAGATAAACTTGCGGAGGCAATCCTTGCAGGAACCATCAAAGAAGGTGACACGGTTCGGATTGAATATCTTGATAATGAGATGGTGCTGCAAGCAAAGCTGCCTCAGGAGTCTATACAACAAGTATAATAAGTTAAAGTTCAGCCTTCCATGTAATGAATACGACTAGACAACGAAATGTTCCCATGGATGAGCCGTTCCCACTTAATAGCATTACGTAGCGGTATTAAGGTTCTAAAGAACAGAAGCTAAGTACCGACGAATGCAAATACTCACCATGGGAACACTTCATTGTCTAGTCGTATGCGATAGTCGTTGAAGGCTGAACTTTAACTAATAAAAATTTAATATTATCAACTAGTAGAAATTGCACGAAATATCATATATAATGTAATAAAAAGTTGCATAAACTATCTGTCCACGCAGGACATATCAATACAATTAGGAGGGTCATATAATGGCAGTTATAGAAGAGTTAATACGCAAGGAAAGTGATGGGACAATTAGCTTTGGTAACTATGAATTAGATGTAAAATCCAAAGCATCCGATTTCGAGCATCAGGGGGATCTCTATAAGGTTAAGACTTTTCGTGAGTTAACCAAGCTCGAGAAGAACGGTATGTTTGTCTACGAATCCGTGCCTGGTACTGCCGTATTTCATTTGGACGCACAGGAGAATCACATCAGCTTTGAGGTAAGTGGGAAGGAAACCGCTCAGATCACCCTGGAGCTGGAGGCAGAGAAGGAATATGAGATATTTAAGAATGACTCTAATCTAGGCAAGATAAAGACGAATCTTGGTGGCAAGCTGGTATTAAGCTTAGAGCTAAGTGAAGGTGATAAAGACATCATAAAGGTGGTTAAACTGTAAAATGGCAAAAAACAAGACCGTGTTTTTCTGTAAAGAGTGCGGCTTCGAATCAGCAAAATGGTTGGGGCAATGTCCGGCCTGCAAGAGTTGGGATACCTTTGTAGACGAACCGGTTGTTAAGAAAAGCAGCAGACCCGCCGGCGGAGTAAGAAATGTAAGGGAGCCAGTACTAATATCCGACGTCAAGATGGAAGAGCAGATGAGATTATGCTCCGGTATTGAAGAGCTTGATCGCGTCCTTGGAGGAGGAATCGTACAAGGAAGCTTGGTGTTAGTCGGCGGTGATCCCGGAATCGGTAAATCAACCTTACTACTTCAGATGTGCCGTGAGATTGTAGCTAGAAATAAAAAAGTATTATATATCTCCGGGGAGGAATCCCTAAGTCAGATTAAAATGAGAGCGGAGAGGCTCGGCGTATTAAACGGCGAGCTTCTCCTTCTATGCGAAACAGATCTGGAACTGGTGGAGGAAGCAATACAAAAGTATCATCCGGATATTGTAATCATCGATTCGATTCAAACAATGTTCAAGGATGAAGTTGCAGCATCCCCGGGAAGTGTCAGTCAGGTACGTGAAGCTACCGCTACGCTAATGCGTATTGCGAAGACCTCCGGTATTACAATATTTATCATTGGTCATGTGACAAAGGAGGGTGTAGTTGCCGGTCCTCGTGTGCTTGAACATATGGTAGATACGGTACTTTACTTTGAAGGTGATAATTACGCTTCTTATCGTATTCTGCGTGCCGTGAAGAATCGGTTCGGTTCTACGAATGAAATCGGCGTGTTCGAGATGCAGGGCAGTGGATTGGTTGAAGTTAAGAACCCTTCAGAATTCATGCTGAAGGGCAGACCGGAAGATGAGCCGGGTTCACTGGTTGCGGCTTCGATTGAAGGCACCAGACCGATTCTGGTAGAGGTACAGGCATTGGTCTGCAGAACGAATTTTAATATGCCGAGAAGAACCGCAGCGGGTACGGATTATAACCGTGTGAATCTGCTCATGGCAGTATTAGAGAAAAGAGCCGGAATTCAATTGGCAGACTGTGACGCATATGTCAATGTTGCAGGAGGAATGCGAATTACGGAACCTGCACTGGATCTCGCGGTAATCACAGCAATCTTATCAAGCTTCAAGAATAAGGCATTAGATACAAGGACAGCGTTGTTCGGTGAGGTTGGACTGACCGGTGAGATACGAGCTGTCAATATGGCAGAACAGAGAGTGGCAGAAGCAGCAAAGATGGGATTTGAAATCTGTATCCTGCCTCAGGCAAACAAAGAGCACATCAAGGGGAACGGCATAAAGCTGATAGGAGTTAGGAGTATTCAGGAAGTACTGGGAATACTCATGAGATAGATATAAGCTTTGTTAATGGGGGATACAAATGAAAGAGATAGGCGATCAAAGATTAGTACATCTTGCGACAGCTCAGGAATGCATGTTTGACGTAACTAAGAAAATTGAGCAGTGGGAAAGCTCACAGTTAGTACTTGAGAAAAATGCCTTTGATACCATGAATATGTCAGATACGATTCTGAATCTGTCAAAGGAAGGCACGCAGTTGGTGGAACAGCTTCAGGAATATTTCTTAATCGGTATGGCAGAGGCAAGAGAAGAGGAGATAAAGCTTGTCGCCTCTCTACTTCTTGACATACAAGGGATGTTTGACCGGATCGTGGATCATTCTTTCTGCGCCAATGAAACTGCACATATCTTGGAGGCAGAGGTAGCGGAACAGAGAGAGATAGGTGAGGGTATGAAGGATCGGGTTGGTATGGTCATAGATAATATTGACGCGGCAGCCGCTTGTGAGGAATTCCTCTTTGCTGAGTTCTAGTTGGAAAGATACCTCTATATGTTCAATATTCACTTGATTGCATCACTTATAACAGAATAGAATTGACATCAAAGGCATCTTTGCATTTATGGCAGAGGTGTCTTTCAGATTCAATCAATGTTTAATTTTTTTGTTTGTGATGAAAAATAAAGCTAACTTGAATTGTATTATAAGTGAAAGGAGATGAGACATATGAATTATTCATTTGGTACCGATGAATATATCTACTTTATTTTAGATAAATATTCAAAGACTTTAATAAAGATTGCTTTCTCTTATATGAAAAATACGGCGGATGCAGAAGACATCGTTCAAGAGGTATATATCAGTTTAATGAGAAGAGGCAGCGGCTTTGAAAGTGATGAGCATGAAAAGGCCTGGCTTATCCGAGTGACGATAAATAAATGTAAGAACCGTCTGAAATCTGCCTGGTATCATAAGAGTGTTCCTTTGGATGAGGAGATCAGTTATCTACCGGAGGAGGAAAGTGAAGTGCTATCAGAGGTATTAAGCTTACCTGCAAAATACCGCAGTGTGATACATCTATTTTATTATGAGAATTATTCCATACAGGAAATCAGTGAAATCTTAAGGAAGAGCACCGGGACGATCGGAACCTGGCTTTCCAGAGGTAGAAAGTTGTTAAAAACAAAATTAGAGGGAGGATTTGAAATATGAGCAGAGAAAAATATACCAGTGCGTTAGATCAACTTAAGATATCTGAAAATTTTAATGAAGAAACTGCCAGGAAGATGAAAGCAGTGATTTCTGAAAAGAAGGGTATAACAAGGTATGCAATGAGAACAGCGATAGCACTGGCTAGTGCGGCTGTCATTATTACAGCCGGAGCGTATGCTGTGAGCCTCAGTGGAATAACGGCGCAAAAGCCCGGTATCACCATCGCTGAAGTAAAACTACCGGAAACGAATGGTAATGTGAATGCCAGAATGCGTCCCTTATTCGTATATCAGAATAGAATCTATATCAGATACAGTACGGAAATAGCTTCGCCGGATGGTTATACGGTGAGCGAAGAGGATATGCAAAATCTTAGAGGAGACTACCTTGGGACAACAACCGGAGGTATCGATGAATGGAGTGGGGATAAGGACTATATTAACGATTTCTCTTCGAATATCGGTGAGGCAGAAGTGTACACGGTAAAAGGCTATGACAGTAAGTATCGCTTGATGGTCTATACACCCTATGAGGGAGGTTTTGGCTGTGAGATCTATGATAGCTTTGGAGGTTTGTCCATGAATAGCGGCGATGACTACTTTGACCTGTTGAAACTGAAAGGAAATGTTGTCTCCTACCAATGGGAAAGTTTTGATAGCTGGAATAACGGTGGAATGCAGAAAGTAGAGCAGCAGGCAGATGATGCTTTGAACAAATTCGTAAAAGCACTTTATTCCTCAACACCGGTGGAACGATCTGTTGATACGCTCATTGATGAGACAAACGCAGATGGTCAAAAATTCCTCTATCTGAGGACAAAGGACAATCTGATTACACCCATGAGACTATTGAAAGATGGATATGTCTATGTAGATGAAATTGGTTTCTTCCAAGTGGATAAAGCCGACTTTGACGAATTCTATGGCTTGCTTCAATAATACGATTACGATATCCAAACAATCCATAAAAACGATAATATAAGCCAAAAGAACAAAGCGGCTTCCACCTGTCAAACTGATAATTGGACAGGTGGAAGCTGCTTTACTCTATCATATTTGACTCGGAGAAACGATACAATTCAACTGATGTTTTTGTAAATAGAAGGACAAAAAATTTATTATTATCTTGACAATTGAGACAATTCATAGTACTATAATTAAGCGACATCAAATAGGGGTATAGTTCAGCTGGTAGAATAACGGTCTCCAAAACCGCAGGTCGTGGGTTCAAATCCTACTGCCCCTGGTCAACAAAAAATGGTTCACACACATGTGTGGACCATTTTTTTATTGACCTAGCGACAGTTGGCTTTAACCCACGAAGTGGGTTCCATAGCGCTGTGTACAGCGCGATTCCTACATGTACCTGTAACAAAGCTAGTAAAATCAGGGGTTTCCGAGATTGACTAGGCCAAGTGTTATTTCTCGGCTTCACTAATAGACTGATATGCAATTAATACGATATCCTTATTTGTTTTGGAGTTAATCGTTTTTTCTAATTCAGAGATGTTACTAACATCTTCAATAGAGATATTGGCTATACAATAGTCTTTAAAATCCTTGATTTCCACGGGTTTATCTCCTTTCCATGGTAGGAGTATATGTTATATTTTTTAATTTATACAGTGAAATTACGACATGGCCGATCGGGATCGAAGCACAGGAAACGGATGAAAGATATTACATTTACAATCTACCAGACGGCTCCAGCATAGTTGTTAAGGATTATCATACACGGTTATTTGACTATAAGGCATACAGTCAGAACTATGAGGATAGATTTCATGATGGTTGGGGAAAAGAAGAATATTATCTTCTTAAACCAGATAAACACTTTAAGGATTGCGAGACTAACCGGTCAAGCCTGGTCGACTATCTGTAATCAGATGCCAAGAAGGGTGTCAGTAAGATAAATCCCATATTTACGGAGCGACCGCATTATGAGATGCCGGAGCCAGTAAATAAAAAAGAAGCCTATTCCTTTATATTGTCTGCTGATGGTGATTTATTTGATGTGGATTTTGACCGGGAATTAGAAGCGGAATTATTTTTATAATCTACATCATTATCTGAGTTGTTATCAGTGACACTACTTTTACCTGTCTTATTGGATGATACGCCTTTAGTGATGTTATCGTTCTTCATAAAAAACTCCTTTCGTAAGTGATATGAGTAGTGTTTGTATAAACGAAAAATATATACAAAATATTCTCGCTCATAGGTGCAGCATTTGTATTGATTCAAACGATTAATAATATTATGGGAATTTATCATGATCCCTTAATAAAACTATATTCATCCGAGGATAATGGGAATTTGTTATCACTATTATTAGCAAATGAAGGATCATTTTTACTATCTACTTTGATTCTAACGATTTTTATATGTGCATTTATTTATTGTTTTTATTACATAAAGAAGAAATGATTTTTGATTACACTCTTGATTACATTTCAAAATAGAATGCGGGAATGCCCTTTCAATCAGTGTTTGCGGATAGGGCATAACGCCTCGCTTGCGAGGCGTTGTTCAACATCCTACTGCCCCTGTAAATAACGTCATAAAGGACGCATTAGAAAGAGTTCATACGTGAGTATGGACTTTTTTGTCTACTAGAGGGGAATATTCAGACAATATGTGTAAAATTTTACTATTAAGTAGTAATGCAATTGACAATTTTACTCATCAGTGCTGTAATGTGAATATAATAATTATGATGAGGTGTTCAAATGAAGAGAAAAAATAAATTAATAGTTTGTATACTTATTATTTCATTCTTAACTTCACTTATATATCCATGTAATATATATGCGTCTGCTGTAAAAATAGTTACAATTGAGAATATCAATGCAACTGTGTGTGTCAATCAGAGCTACTCTCTACCAAAAACGGTTGATGCCTTAATGAGTAATAATAAAACACAGAAGACTGCCGTTACATGGAAGCCAGAAATTGCGAAAACATCTAAAACGGGGACTTTTGAATATAGGGGAACAGTAAAAGGCTATCCGAAGCCGGTTATTCTGAGGTTGAAGGTTGTAGCAGCAAAATCCGTGAGGCCACGAGTCGTAGTAGACGGTAAGGTGAATGAAATTAGCGGTTATCTGATAAGTGGTGAATACTATTTTAAACCGCAGGAAATTGAGCAAGCGATGAGCGGCAGCAGTAAGCTGTTTGATAGTACAATGCTTGACCGTAAAACCGTAATCACAGAATCCGTTATTTTGAATAACGAAAAGTACATTAAAATCCATGATATAGCCAAAGCAATGAATTTTTCCTATAAACACGATACAGTGCTTGATGCGGCTTATATCTGGACCGATCAGTGGTATGATGAGAGTGAGCAGTCTACCTCGGAAGAGATTGTCCGAGCAGAGAAGCTGGGTATCGGTAAGCTGCCTGCGAAGGATCAACCCATCACCTACCAGCAACTATTTAAAATGCTCGACCGTGCCGTGGAGCTAGTCGATTCCTCAAAACTCAAAACCTGGAAGACAAAGATGCCTAAGGCAAGAAAATCCAGCAGGACAATAACGCGTTACAACGGTATGATGGCGGTTCTTAAGGCGGCACAGACTATTGGAGGAGAATATCTGGACTGGAACACCGACTGGCTCACCCTCTATAATATTATAGGTGAGCCCTGGGACGAATGTATTGTAGATTCACAATTTTTCAACGGATTAGAGCAGATAAAAATCGGGGATACCGACTTACAATATGACGCGGCAGCATATTTCTATTCCATGGGTAGGAAGTCTCTGGTAAGCGGCAATACGCTTTTTGATTACGACGAAGCCAAGAATTCCATGCATCCATCGGATAAGCTTACCTGTAAAGAAGCTTTGATTGCGGTGATCCGACTTGTGGAATCCAAGGCTGTAAAGTCCGGCATGATATTATTGTCACAATCCGGTTCCTATAATAAGGACATTATTACGGATACACTAATTGCAAGAGCAAAAAAACAACCTCAGCCAACCGTACAGCATCTGCCAAAATACCGTGGACCCGGCTGTTACGGTTTATCCATAGGAGAAAGGATCGACTGGAATGAGGAGGATATCCGAACGTTTTCGGAGTGGGGTTTCAATTATCTGCGTGTACTAATGGAATATCAATTGATGTTTAACGGTGATATTACAAAGGTCGATCTTTCAGCGTTAAATAAACTCGATCAGCTGATTAGCTGGGGAATGAAATATAATGTACATATCGATTTTCAGATTCCCGACTATCCGGGATGGGAAACGAAGTGGGATACTGAAAAGAATGAATATACGGCAGATGTGGACATTTATACGAACAAGAAGCATCAGAAGCAGACCGCTGCAATGTGGGAGTTTCTGGCTAAGCGTTACAAAGGAGTACCGAACAGTGTACTTGATTTTTCCGTGAATCATGAACCGCTCAATTGGACGAGAAGTACCGAAGCTTTTAGCGGTGAACATCCTTCCTATGAGGCTGTTTACGTACAGGTTAAAAAAGTAATCGACGCAGTGCGAACTGCCGACCCTGACAGACTTATGTTCGTGGAAACCGGATATGTGGCAGATATGGATATAGATGGTAATGTTTTTGCAATGATGTTCAAAAATGACAATGTGGTCTTAACCGTGAAGTCAATGACTATAAACGAATTTACCTATTGGGATTTCTTTGGTAAAGACGATATAACAAATTCAGGCTTTTTGCCTGATTGGCCGATAGTCATGCCTTACGCCTCCGATTGGCTGTCAGGAGACCAGAGTTTAAAATTAAATGGTGCTCTGGATAAAGGTACTTCAGTTGAAATGATGTTCAACCAGATAAAAGCTTCCGGAAATTTAACGGTTACGGACGGCGTGAAAGAAATATACTCTTCCAAGGTAAACAGGGATTCAAAAAGCGTTAAATTTACCCTTAACGAGACAGCTGAGGAGCTGAAGTTCACCTATAATGCCGACGACGGACTTTCCTGGAGCCAGATTAACGTAACACTGCCTGAAAAGTATGCGGTATCCCGTATTTACAAAAAAGATAATCCAGGGAAGAAGCCAGATTTTTCAGAAGTCAAATCATCACTTATAGAAATTAAGCCATATTGGAAAGATACTATAGATTTCAGTACGGTCATTACAATTAAGGATGACTGCACTTATACCACTAATCAGGGATGCAACTCTCTTGATAAGGATACCTTACTATATAAAGCAAAGGATTGGACCAAGCTGACTGGGGAACTCGGAGTGGCCGGATTAACCAATGAAATAGAGCTTTTCAATTCATACAGCAGTAAGGATGCCTTAACGTATTACGGCGATATCTTAAGTGCGCTTAATGAATACAACATATCCTGGAATGCTACAATATTGAAGAATGTAATTGATGCAAAGGAATGGGGGCGTTACGGAATAAAACCGGTCACCTACGGTAGTAAAGGGCAGTATTCGTTGGATTTAGAATTACTTAAGTTGCTGCAGAGCCACCAGTAAAAATGGCAGATATGTAAAAAGTATGATATATAGATACATAAAAAGCCTTAAGAAATCAATGGTTTCAAGGCCTTTTGTGTATAAGAAGACATTAAATCAAAAGTGTAATCATGCCTATGCGATTATTAATAAATAGTATTAGTTACAGGCAACAGGCAAACATTGATTTTTTTGATTACACTCCTGATTACACTTCAAAATCAGCGTGCGGGAATGCCCTTTCTATCAGTGTTTGTAGATAGGGCAGATGGTTTGAATCTAACTGCCCCTGGTCAAAAAAGAGTTTACACGTGAGTGTAAGCTCTTTTTCTTTGACCCAAGAGGCTGTTAGATTCGAAGCTGCGAGCGGAGCAGGTTGGGACGCCTCGGAACAAGGTGGTGTTCAAATTTACCACCTGGCTTTATATTCTTCTGACCATCCTAATAAATGTTTAATTACATAAACTTCTCCACATTCGTTTTTAACCGTACCAGAAAAAAAACCAAACAATTGATGCGTTTCAGATTTTAGAACAAGGATGCTGATATTAGCTTTACGTTCATAAAAAGGTATGAATATAAGATCAATTGAATCTGTTTGTACTGATTGAATGGTCCATGGTTTCATAAAATCTTGGGGATCATAATTAAATACAACATCATCGCAATACTTTATCAGTTTACCATCGAACAGAAGCCCGTTTTCATTGGCACCTGTCCCGTCTGTCCATTTGCCACCAAAATTTAAACCAATCATATGACCATTATCTATACCTGAAGCATTAGCCCAATTCCATGTAGTATGGTATGGCCAGATGCCACGACCAAAATCTAAACAGCCAAAACTTGATTGTGGATTAAATTCATATAACTTATCCCCTGCTTTTACCCATCCTTCAACAGGTAAACATGTTTGTTTTGAGGTAAACTGAAATTGTCGTTTGCTCCAAGGTACAACAACATTTAATGTTTCATACTCAATTGGTTTGAACACTTTCAGTTCAGCTTTCAGGTTAGAACAGGCTGATTTGATTAATGTATAGCCTTTTTCTTCAATAAAAGACACTTGTAACCCAGGCATTTTATATGAAACAGATTCATCTGCCAACGGTGGCATATTACATCCAATTCCCAGTGGCGTGGCGATTCCACATTCACTCACTTTTTGACTCTCATAATCGAGTAAAGAAACACCTACAAGCCCCAAATAATCAACATTTGCAATTGTTGCAGAAAAAATACTTTCAGGACTTGTGATTGCCCAATAGTTCCACTTTTTCTTTCTGAACGTATGGTGGGTTAAATTACAATTTGCAAAAGGGAAACACCCCCATCCAATACTATCTGGATTAAGATCACCTCTTTCAGTACATAAATTGACATAATGGTAAATCTCACGTTGACATTTGACTCCTTGTTTTTCTCTCATATTTAGGCTTTGCCCCTTGATTAATGCTTTATTCATGGTATGCTTCGCCACCATAATTATTCTAATATTATCGCCATTGTTTACTTCTCCCTCAGGAGTATGATTTGTTGGCAATGTAACTCCTCGCTACTAGAGGCAATGACCAAGTAATGGTCAAGCTGCCCGGTGAAAAATCTAATCGAATATCATAGTTATATAATGCTTCTCCATACAAGCATCTCTCAGGAAGTGATACCATGAGGAAGAGCATGAATTTTAGATTGATGAACATTGGCAAAACAGTATGTTTATGCTTCATTAAGTCGGAATTCATGCCCTTTTATAATTATAATGAATAGGAGAAGATATTATGAGCACGCAGCTACAATTTACAAAGATCAGAATGAAAATAAGTAAATTGGGTCAGGAAGCGTCCCTACCCGATATTTTTTGGGATAAGCAGGGAAAGGGTGAGATAAAATCAAACCTCAGTGAATATGATGAAATCTATGAGGGATACGGTCTTGTCAATTCAGCATATCCCTACCGGCAATTTAATACCTACAATCGAAAGCTGCAGGAGGAAGAGGTATCTGTCGCCATCCTTGAAAATGCCTTCTTAAAGGCTACCTTTCTGCCAGACTATGGCGGACGATTGTGGAGTCTCGTCGATAAAGAGACGGGTAGGAATCTGCTATATACGAATGACGTAATTCGTCCAAGTAATCTGGCTCTTCGGAACGCATGGTTCAGTGGCGGAGTGGAATGGAACATTGGAATCATCGGACATAATCCATTCACGATGTCTCCTTTATTCACTGCCGAATTATTCGAGGAGGGATTGGGACCGATTTTGCGATTTTATGAGTTTGAGAGAGTCAGAAGGGTTTCCTATCAGATGGATTTTTGGTTAGAGCAGGATAGTAAATATTTAAGCTGCCGCATGAGGATCAGCAATCAGAATCACTCGGTCGTTCCGATGTATTGGTGGAGTAATATAGCGGCACCACAGTATCAGGGAGGAAGAGTTGTAATTCCTGCATCGGAGGCGTATACCTGCATTGGGAACGAATTTCAAAAGGTCGAGGTGCCGAACTATTGCGGCTATGATTTAACGAAATATGAAAACATTGAACATCAGATAGATTACTTCTTTGATTTGAAGGACAAGGAGCTTAAGTACATTGCAAATCTTGATCAAAGTGGATATGGATTATTACAGATGTCCACAAATCGTCTGAAGGGAAGAAAGCTTTTCTGCTGGGGAAAGAATGAGGGCTCCGATCGCTGGCAGGAGTATTTAACCGAAGAAGCAGGAAGATACGTTGAAATTCAGGCAGGACTGGGAAAGACACAATACGGATGCATTCCTATGGCCCCCAATACCGCTTGGGAATGGATAGAACAATATGGCCCGGTTCAGATCAGCAGTGAAGCAACAAAAGGTTTCAGTACCTCCAAGAGTGAGGTAAGTGATTATGTTGCTTCCTTGATCGGTGATCAGAACCTAGAGAAACTTCTCCTTGAAACCAGAGCACTTTCAAAAACAAAGGGAAAGCTCATATATCAAGGCAGTCAAAATGGGTATCTGGAAAATAGTATACGAACGAAACAGGAGATGCCGCCGGTGTCACCCCATCTTGATTTTACAACCTCCGATGACCGTTATAGGGAGTGGATCTTATTTATTTCTGATGGAAGCCTGCGCTGCCTATCACCGGATAAAAAACCGACAGAATACATCTGTGAGGAATACCTCTATGATATGTTAAAGGCTGAAGTTGAGTCGAGGGAAGCAGGCAATTGGTATGCCTGGCTTCACATTGGTTTTTATGATTTATATAAGGAGCGTTACCAGGAAGCGAAGGAGGCTCTTTCCAAATCCAATCAATTACTGGAAAATGCCTTTGCACTGTATGGGTTATCCGTAGCTGCTATCGCAGAGGGTCGATATGAAGAGGCAGTTACCTTACTGCTTTCCGGAATAAATCATAACAGGAAGGATCTTTCCTATGTGAAAGAGTGTTATCGGGTTTTAAATAAACTAAATGCCTTCAAGGAAATGTATGACCTATATCATCAATTACCACCGGAAATTGCAGGGGAATCCAGAATGATGTTATATTATATCATAGCACTCAAGGGAATGGGGGGATATGAACTGGCATATAAGTTGTTAATGGACGACGGAGGACTGGAGGTTGATGATATTAAGGAAGGCGAAGACAGCATAGGAGGTCTCTGGCTGGAATTGTATTCGACACTGTTCCCTGAGGGAAAAGCTATTATGCCACATAATTTTCACTTCAAATCGATGTAGAAGGTAACCACGTATTGCAGACAAAAGAGGAATGGTATTCATTACCGTAGGATAACCGGTAATTATGCCATTCCTTTATTTATTACATGTGAATTGATTTATTTGCTTTCCGCTTTTGTTGAGATGTACAGGAGGATTACCTTTCTTCAACAATCTTAAATACACTTACTGATAGTTGCAAATCCTTGGCCTCATCCGCTAATTGCTCGGCAGCTTGATTCAGGCTTTCCACCGCATTCAATTGGAAAGACGCTGCACTACCAAGCTCACTGGTTATTGCAGTTGTTTGCTGCAGGGTGGAGGAGATATTGTCAATCGCATTCAGGGTATTGCTTTTTGAACTTTCCATATTGGCAATATAGGAGGAAATCAGATGAATATTATTATTCAAGTTCTCAGCATGCTGATTGATCTTGTAAAACACCTGGAAGGAGTTTGTGAAAACCTGTTCCTGACTACCGAGTAGATTCTCTGCCTTCCTAGCGGATGCAACCGTTTTCAGTGTTTGAATTCGTATATTAGAAATGATTTCGTTAATTTGCTACACGGATTCCGTAGAATGGGCTGCAAGTTTTCTGATTTCCTCTGCAACAACAGCAAAACCTAATCCGGATTTTCCGGCTCTTGCCGCCTCGATGGAGGCATTCAACGACAGAAGATTCGTCTGTTCCGCTATTTCTGCAATTGTGCTGACGATACTGCCGATTGTGAGAGATAGGTGGTCAAGATTCTCGATGTCCAGTATAACCTCCTTTGTGATATTGGAGGTATCATTAGATTTTGTACCAAGATCGTCCATAATGTGGATCCCCTGAGTGATCACCTCCTGTGTTGTTAACG
>JAGFXQ010000132.1 GCA_017861355.1 Bacillota bacterium | reverse complement strand
GGCATGGTCCAGATTACATTTTCAACAGTAATCTTAGCCTTAGAAAACAAATTGGAGGATATAGAATGAAAGCATATGAAAGAGTCTTACTCAAATTAAGCGGTGAAGCTTTAGCAGGAGAGAAGAAAACCGGCTTTTGTGAGGATACCTGTATTGCAGTTGCGAAACAAGTGAAGCAATTAGTTGAGGACGGTATTCAGGTCAGTATTGTAATCGGCGGCGGCAACTTCTGGAGAGGAAGAACCAGTGAGACAATCGACCGTACCAAGGCAGATCAGATCGGGATGCTGGCAACCGTTATGAATTGTATCTATGTATCCGAGATATTTCGCCATGTTGGGATGAAGACAAAGGTTTACACGCCTTTCGCCTGCGGAAGTATGACAGAATTATTCTCCAAGGATCAGGTTACAGATTGTATGAAACAAGGCGGCGTGGCTTTCTTAGCAGGTGGTACCGGCCATCCTTATTTCTCTACAGATACGGCTACCGTACTTCGTGCAGTTGAATTAGACTGTGATATTATTCTGATGGCTAGAGCAGTTGACGGAGTATATGACAGCGATCCGAAGAAGAATCCGAATGCGAAGAAATTCGAAGAGATTGCATTACAAGAGGTTCTGGATAAGAAGCTTGGTATAGTTGATATGGCAGCTACCGTTCTATGTATTGAGAACAAGATGCCGATACTTCTGTTTGGTTTGTCCGAAGAGGGTAGTATTGCAAAAGCGGCTAAGGGCTTATCGAATGGAACAAGAATGACAATATAATAATGGAGGGATGACAATGGATGCAAAGCTAGAACAATTTAACTCAAAGATGGAAAAAACAGTGGATACATTAAAGGAAGAATATTCCACAATACGTGCGGGCAGAGCAAATCCTCATCTTTTAGATAAACTTAGAGTGGATTATTATGGACAACCTTCCCCGCTCCAATCCGTAGCCAATGTTTCTGTTCCTGAGGCAAGAGTAATTCAGATTCAGCCTTGGGAGAGTAAATTAATTAAAGAAATCGAGAAAGCGATCATTAATTCAGATTTAGGATTAAACCCAAATAATGATGGTAAGACGATCCGTCTTGTATTTCCGGAATTAACGGAAGAAAGAAGAAAAGATCTGGTTAAGGATGTTAAGAAAAAGGCTGAGGGTGCAAAGGTTGCAGTAAGAAATATCAGACGTGATGCGAATGAACTTTTCAAGAAGCAGAACAAGGCAAGTGAAATCTCTGAAGATGAGTTCAAGCTTCTGGAAGAAAATGTTCAGAAGATAACAGACCATTACATTGCTGAAGTTGAGAGAATTATGGAAGATAAATCAAAGGAAATTCTTACCGTATAGTAAGTTTTGGGGTGTTTCAAAAGTTTTATTCATGTCAAGTGGAATGAGGATGAATAAAGTCTTCTTTTGAGACACCCTTTTATACATGACAATAGAAAGTAAGCGGAGCATGCTTTCTAAACCGATCCCAATGCGCCGTAGCGGATTGGTTGATGAGAATAGGAGAAAACGGATGCAGGAGAATGAGTTAATTATCCCAAAGCATGTGGCTATTATTATGGACGGTAACGGCCGTTGGGCGAAGAAAAAAATGATGCCTCGGAATTATGGCCATACCCAGGGTAGTAAGAATGTTGAAAAGATCTGCGAAATAGCATATAAAATGGGTATTCAGTATCTGACGGTATATGCCTTTTCCACTGAGAACTGGGTTCGTCCGAAAGAGGAGATCGATGCACTGATGAAGCTGCTCGGAACTTATCTGGAGACCAGTATAAAGACAAGTACTAAGAATAATATGCGAGTTCGAATCATCGGTGATACCTCAAAATTATCGGAGGATATTAAGAAGAGTATCGTTGCGTTGGAAGAAGCCTCGAAGAATAATACGGGTCTTAATTTTCAAGTGGCGATCAACTATGGTGGAAGAGATGAATTACTTCGAGCTGCCAAAGCTCTTGCGATGGATGTAAAAGCGAATATAACAGAAATTGATGATATAGATGAAACATTTTTTGAGAAGTATCTGGATACAAAAGGTGTTCCGGATCCTGATTTATTAATTCGTACCAGTGGGGAACAAAGACTTTCTAATTTCTTACTCTGGCAGTTGGCATATACTGAGTTTTATTTTCCGGAGGTTCTTTGGCCGGATTTTGATAAAAAGGAATTAATCAAGGCAGTGGAATACTACAGTAGCAGAACCAGAAAATTCGGTGGTCTGGAATAAAAAGCAATTCAATATTATCTCATTTTGGGGGTAGACTATGTTTAGGACTAGATTAATCAGCGGTATTATTTTGTTGGCCATCACGATTGCTGTGGTTGTTCTGGGTGGCAATGTTCTGTTTGGAGTGTTATTGGTATTATCGATGATTGGTTTGTATGAACTATATAAAATTGTAAATGTACATCGGTCCTTCCCCGGAATCTTGGGATATGCCGCCGGTTTGATCTTTTATACTCTGATTTATCAAGGACTCGCCGGATATCAGATGATGTTATTCATCTTTTTCCTGATGCTTTTGATGTTTGCTTATGTATTCGGATTTCCGAAATATTCCACAGAACAGATAACCGTTGTATTCTTCGGACTTTTCTATGTAAGTATTATGCTGAGCTACATATACCAGGTTCGTATTCTGGAGGATGGTGCCTGGTTGGTTTGGCTAATCTTCATTGGAGCCTGGGGTTCGGATACCTGCGCGTATGCGGTTGGAATGTTAATCGGAAAACATAAATTTGCTCCGAAGCTAAGTCCTAAGAAAACACTGGAGGGTTGTGTCGGTGGAGTCGTCGGAGCAGCCTTAATTGGTTTTCTGTATGCAACACTGACTCGTAATCAGATTACCGGAATACAGAATCCGCAATTGATCTTTGCTATTATTGGAGCTGCCTCCAGTATCATATCTCAGATCGGAGATCTGGCCGCTTCTGCGATTAAGAGAAATCATAATATTAAGGATTATGGCAATCTGATCCCCGGTCATGGCGGAATTCTTGACCGTTTTGACAGTATCATTTTTACTGCACCGATCGTATTCTATTTGGCTACGATGCTCTAATTAATTATGAAATTTTTATGGATTGTTTGATTTTATAGACGTTTTGGGGTATAGTATTGATATTAACAAGGGATATCAAATTGAATAAAGTCTAATTACGTAGACTTTTGGAGGTTCGAATGAAGAAGATTGGTATTCTCGGATCGACAGGCTCTATCGGAACACAGACCCTAGACATCGTGAGAGAGAATCGTGATTTGAAGGTTACCGCACTGGCGGTTGATAGTAATATAGAGTTATTAGAGAGACAGGTTCGCGAATTTATGCCGAACCTTGTTTGCGTATATCGGGAAGATAAAGCGAAGCTCTTCAAGGAAATGGTGAAGGACCTCCCGGTTAAGGTGGTTACAAAGATGGACGGCTTGATCGAATGTGCTACAGAATCAGAAGCAGAGACAATGATTACGGCTATGGTAGGTATGATTGGCATACAGCCTACCATTGAAGCAATCAATGCAGGTAAGAATATTGCTTTGGCTAACAAAGAGACCTTGGTGACGGCAGGTCATATTATTATGCCTCTGATCAAAGAGAAAGGGGTAGCTTTGCTGCCGGTGGACAGTGAGCATTCTGCAATATTTCAGTCGCTACATGGAGAAGATAGAAAGAAAGCGTATAAGATTCTCCTGACCGCTTCCGGCGGACCTTTTCGTGGAAGGAAACTGATTGAACTGAAAGGCAAGACACCGAAGGATGCCTTAAAGCATCCGAACTGGTCGATGGGTCAAAAGATTACGATTGATTCTGCAACCATGGTGAATAAAGGACTTGAGGTAATGGAAGCTGCCTGGTTATTTGATATGAGCGTGGATCAGATTCAGGTTGTGGTGCATCCGCAAAGCATTATTCATTCTATGGTGGAGTATGTGGATGGTAGCATTATAGCACAGCTAGGCGTACCGGATATGAAGCTGCCGATACAATATGCTTTGTTTTACCCGGAAAGAAGACCTCTCACCGCGGGTGAAAGAGTGGACTTTACACAATTAAGTCAATTGACCTTTGAGGTACCGGATATGGATACTTTCTTTGGTCTCAGACTGGCTTATGAAGCCGGAAGGTGTGGCGGCAGTATGCCCACCGTATATAATGCAGCAAATGAGTGGGCAGTCGCAGAATTTTTAAAAGGAAAGATAGAATTTCTTATGATTCCGACCATGATCGAGAAAGCGATGCAACAACATAAAATGATTGCAAACCCTTCGCTAAAAGAAATTCTGAACATAGAGCAAGTCACATATGATTTTGTAAGAGGTTTTACGGAATCCGGACTATGATGCAGCATAGGACAATACAATAGAAGACAAAGGAATTACATCATGGCTTCGGTGAATAGAAAGGATTGAATTATTTATGAATATAATTGTAGCTATATTAATCTTGGGTGTGATTGTCATCATCCATGAGTTGGGACATTTTCTTCTTGCGAAGAGAAATGGTATTACCGTAACCGAGTTTTCTGTTGGTATGGGACCAAGAATCGCAAGCTTTGTTCGAAAGGGAACAAGATATTCTCTGAAGCTGTTGCCTTTTGGCGGTTCCTGTATGATGCTTGGTGAGGATGAAACCGTTGATGATGAAGGTGCTTTTAATAAAAAAGGTGTCTGGGCAAGATTTTCCGTTATTGTTGCCGGAGCAGTCTTCAACTTCATACTTGCTTTTGTACTTGCATTAATTGTACTTGGAGATGTGGGAGTTGATAAACCATATATTGAAAAAGTGAATGTTGATAGTCCTGCTGAGAAAGCGGGTCTCCAAAAAGGAGATGTTATTAAAGAGATCAATGGCTCTGCCATTCATTTCTCCAGAGATATTCAGTATTATTTCTACTTCAACAAATTAACGGATCAGCCGCTGGATGTTACGGTCCTTCGCGATGGGAAAGAAGTTAAATTTAGTGTTGCTCCGGTATATAGAGATTTATATCAGCTTGGATGCTCTTATACCTCGACGAACCCGACAGCAGTATTGGAAGCGGTCGCAGAAGGTTACCCTTTGGCAGAAGCAGGAGTGCAGGTTGGCGATGTTATCGTGAATATTAACGGTGTAGCGGTAAACAAAGCACAGGACCTAGCAAATTATCTGGATGACAATCCGTTGACGGATTCACCGGTGACCTTGACCTATGTACGTGACGGCAAAGAGACTGAGGTTACGATAAAGCCATTATTGGTACAGAGTGGATACAGTCTTGGTTGGAATTATAATCAATACCGTGAAAAGGTAAATGCTCTTCAGGTTATTAAATACAGTTTCTATGAGCTTAAGCTTAACATTGTCAATACGATTAAGAGCTTAACTCATCTGATTATGGGTAAGGTAAGTATGAAAGAGGTCTCCGGGCCGGTCGGTATCGTAAATGTTGTCGGAGATATTGTATCCGAATCAGAAGATTACGGTATTCACGCAACCCTGCTTTCCTTGGCACAATTTAGTATCTTATTGAGTGCTAACCTTGGTGTCATGAACCTGCTCCCGCTTCCGGCGCTGGATGGCGGCAGAATCGTATTTATTCTGATTGAGGCAATCCGTAGAAAGCCGGTACCCAAGGAGAAGGAAGCGATAGTACATCTGGTGGGCATGGCTTTATTGATGCTACTTATGGTATTTGTAATGTATAACGATATTCGTAATTTATTCCTGTAGATACTCAGCCAATACGAAAGGTGGAGAAGTATGTTCCGAGATAATACAAAGGCGATACGGATTGGTGATCGGGTCATCGGAGGCGGTAATCCCATTCTGATTCAATCCATGACAAATACAAGAACAGAAGATGTGAAGGCAACGGTAGACCAGATCAAACGACTGACAGAGGTTGGTTGCGAGATTATTCGCTGTACCGTTCCCAGTATGGAAGCAGCGGCTGCTTTCAAAGAGATTAGGCAGCAGATATCAATACCGCTCGTAGCGGATATTCATTTTGATTACCGATTGGCGATTGCGGCGATGGAAAATGGCGCAGATAAGATCCGGATTAATCCCGGAAATATCGGTAACGAAGAGAAATTGAAGGCTGTCGTACAGGTTGCGAAGGAACGTCAGATACCTATTCGCGTCGGTGTCAACAGCGGATCACTCGAGAAAGAAATTATCACAAAATACGGTAAGGTGACTGCTCGGGGACTGGTCGAGAGTGCTTTAGATAAGGTAAAACGTATTGAGGATATGGATTATGATCAGCTTGTTATCAGTATCAAATCCTCTGATGTTATGATGTGTGTTCATGCTCATGAATTGATTGCACCTCAGACGAAGTACCCGCTACATGTAGGAATTACTGAAGCCGGTACGGTGAATGCGGGTAATATCAAGTCGGCACTTGGACTTGGCATGATTCTCTATCAGGGAATCGGTGATACGATCCGTGTCTCCTTAACCGGAGATCCGGTAGAAGAGATCCGTTCTGCCAAGTTGATTTTAAAAACCTTAGGATATCGTAAGGGTGGAGTTGAGGTAGTATCCTGCCCCACCTGTGGTCGTACACAGATCAATCTGATTAAACTGGCAACCGAAGTGGAACAGCTGGTAGCAGATATGGATCTGGATATTAAGGTAGCAGTGATGGGTTGTGCAGTGAATGGCCCCGGTGAAGCAAGAGAAGCGGATATCGGAATTGCCGGCGGACGAGGGGAAGGCCTTATTATGAAGAAGGGTGAAATCCTTAGAAAAGTGCCGGAGGATCAGCTGTTAGAAGAATTACGTAAGGAGCTGCTTACCTTCCAAACTATCGAATAGCTCAGAAATGGGGAAAAGTATGTTATTTTTTGAAGCATTTGATCAAGTATCTGTGGATCAGGAATTGCAAAAGCTTTATAGTGAGGTGGATGTAGTTAAGGTTATCGCTTCGAAGCAGACAAAGAATATCTTTGTCTGTATTCGAAGCACCCGCCTGATCGGCAGAGTTCATATACGTAAAATGGAGGAACTGCTGAATCGGCAGCTCTTTTTACATACCGGTAATAAGGCTGTAATAAGGCCTCAATTTGAGCTGTCAGCTCAGTATAATCTAGCGAAGCTGTATCCGATCTATCGGGACAGTATCTTAGAAGAGCTGAGAGAAGAAAGCGTGGTTACCTATCATCTCTTCTCATCGGCGGAAGTAACCATTGAGGAGATGAAACTATCCATTCGAATTACAGATAGCTGTGTTGCCAAAGACAAGATGTCAAAGTTAAAGGATTATCTGGAAACTTTGTTTCAGGAACGATTTGATTATACCGTTCACGTTGCGATGGATTACATAGAACCTAAGGCGAAGAACAAGGATTTTGAAGCAGAATATCGTAAGCAGATGCTTCGTATGTCGGAGAAGGAAGCATCCGAAGAAGGCTTCCAGGTTGATCTGACCGGGGAGAAGGAACAATCAATGGGCTCTGAGAACAAGAAAGAGCATTCTCAGGAATCCGGTACCACGGCAAATAACGGAGGTGCCACCCATTCTTCTACACCGTCAGGGACAAACCCTAGTGGCGTAAGCCATTCCTCCGGACCAGAGAGAACAGACCAAAGCAAGTCGGCACCTGCTGCCAAGAGCTTTGGTAAGAGTGCATATGAGAAAGGAAAAGGCAGTTATCGCAAGCTGCCCCAGGATCCTTCCGTTATCTATGGTAAGAATTTTGAGGGAAGTAGTATGCCAATCTGCGATATCATCGCAGAGATTGGTGAGGTAGTAATCCGAGGTAAGCTGATCAAACCGGACACCAGAACCATCGGTAATGAGAAGAGTATCATTACTTTTGTAATAACAGATTATACTGATTCTATTAAAGTGAAATTATATGCGAAGACGATCGAAGTAGAGGAGATTACTTCTCAGTTGAAACCGGGTGGGTTCTATACGCTGAAGGGCGTGGCCCAGAACGATACCTATGAGAGAGATATTACGATCGGCTCTGTCATTGGTATTAAGACGATCAATGACTTTCTTAGCAATTCCAGAAATGAAAACTCCGGGGCAAAACGTGTGGAGCTTCATGCCCATACAATGATGAGTGATATGGACTCGGTGGTAGATGTGAAAAAGATGGTAAAGCGTGCCTTTAAATGGGGACATACTGCCATTGCAGTAACAGACCACGGCGTAGTTCAGGCCTTTCCGGATGCGAGTCATGCCATCAATCCGAAGGATTATGCAGATGAAGAAGAACAAAAGCGTGCGAAGAACTTCAAAGTCATCTATGGTATGGAAGCCTATCTGGTAGATGATCTGAAGGAGGTCGTGAGTAATGCGAAGGAGCAGAGCCTTGATGATGCATTTGTGGTATTCGATATAGAAACCACGGGTTTCAGTCAGACAAATGACCGTATTATTGAAATCGGAGCTGTTAAGGTTATTAACGGAGTGATTACGGACCGCTATAGCACCTTTGTAAATCCTGAGGTCCCAATTCCGTATGAGATCGAGCAGCTAACTTCAATCAAAGATGATATGGTGATCAATGCACCAACCATCGAGGTGATTCTTCCGGAGTTTCTGGCCTTTTGCGAAGGTTGCAGTCTGGTAGCCCATAATGCTTCCTTTGATGTGGGCTTTATCAGTAAAAATGCGTCTAGAATGAACATTGAGATTGATTTCACGGT
>JAGFXQ010000393.1 GCA_017861355.1 Bacillota bacterium | reverse complement strand
GCTAGCTGCGGCTTATTTATTAAAGCCGACGCTTTTGGACGGCTCAGTAGTGAAAGTGTTTGGATGGTTCTCCGTATTGAACCGTTATAATTCCTTTGCCTATGGAACATTAAATGTGGCATCGGTTGTGTATTACTTAAGTGTTGCCTTCTTATTTATCTTCTTAACCACTCAGATGATTAATAAGAAGAGATTTAGCTAGGGAAAGGAGAACGATACTGTGAAAAAATCAGGTTCAAGTGAAAATGAGAAAATGGGCTTATTCGGAAAGATCAAGGCGTCCTTTTCCGGAAGAAAATTCCGCGGTAGAATGTATATTACTACGTTGACCGCGATCGTGTTTGTTATGGTATTCGTGGTGAATATGCTGGTTACCAAGATGAATATACAGATTGATTTAAGCTCTCAGAAGATGTATACCTTAACCGGTGATACAAAGAAGCTCGTATCCGGTCTATCAGATGATATTACCATCTATTTTCTTGCACAGACCGGTAATGAATTAGAATTATTTAAGAAGATTGCTGAGAAATATGACGGCTTATCCGATAAGATCAAGTTGGAGTATAAGGATCCGGTACTTTATCCGACCTTTGCTAAGGATTACACGCAGGATGAGGTCTCTGAGAATAGCTTTATCGTAGTAGATAACACAAATGGTCGTGCTAAATATGTTGGATACAATGATATGCTGGTACAGGAGATGGACTACCAGACTTATCAGACGAATACAACCGGAATTGATGTAGAGGGTGAATTAACCTCAGCAATACAGTATGTCACCAGTACAGATTTACCGGTTATGTATGTGGTAGAAGGTCATGGTGAGACCGCAGTCGGAAGTGTATTCAAAGAATCCATCAACAAGATGAACCTATCAATTAAGAATATAAAGACGATTTCAGCGACAAGTATTCCGGAGGATTGCGGCATCCTGTATGTAAATGCTCCCACCACGGATTTTACCGAGGAAGAGACAACCATGATTAAGAATTATCTAGCTTCCGGCGGAGATATGATCGCTACGGTCAATTACAAGACACCCGGTTTGAAGAACTATACATCTATTCTGGAGTACTACGGAATGGAACTGGTAAATGGCATCGTATTCGAAGGTAATATGGATAGATTATATTCCAACAATCCGATGTATCTGTTACCCAAGGTCGAAAGTCATGAAATGACTTCAAAGGCTGCCAGTGCAAAGGTACCGGTTATCATGCCTCAGAGTATTGGTATAATGGCAGCAGAGACCACGAGAAGCTCCTTGACACTTACCCCTTTATTAACCACTTCGGAGTCCTCTTATGCGAAGGATCCTAAGAATATTACAACGGCTGAGAAGAAGTCCGGTGATATCAATGGGCCATTTAATATAGGTATGGCAGCTACCGAAACTTATAACGGAACAGATACCAAGGTAGCCGTATATACGACTGAATTCACCTTTGATGACAATACCTTAAGTTATGGCAATCTGGATCTGTTAAGCGGAACGATCAGCTATATGCTGGGTGAAGGCTCCTCCACCTTATCAATCCCTACCAAGAGTGTAGCACAAGAACAAATCTATCCTTCCCAGGCAGAAGGCTTGGCATGGGGTGGAATCATTATACTGATCCTTCCTGCAGCTATTCTTTCCATGGGAATTATAGTTAGCTTAAGAAGGAGGAAGAAGTAATGGCGAGAAGAAAGAAAAAAAATGCGGTTACGCTGATTTTACTTCTTTTAGCATTAGCAGGACTAATCGGCTTTTATCTCTGGTACTCCAACCGCACGCCTGCACAGGAAGAAAAGAAGGAGGATTCCTCCCTTGTCCTGTCCAAGATTGATACTGAAAAAGTAAGTACCCTGCATTATATTTATCAAGATACCGACCTTACCTTGACGAAGGAGGGCGACCTCTGGAAATCGGAGACTGACAAGCAGCGCCCCATCAACCAGGACCGGATTAAAAGCATGCTGGGAGTAATTGATGAAATTACGGCTACCAGAATGGTTGCAGAATCACCAGAGAAGCTCGCTGATTTTGGCCTTGATGCTCCGACCTCCATTCTTGTGGCAACATTAGCAGATGGTTCAAGTGTTACGCTTCAGATAGGAAATAAGGTCAATGCCGGAAATGGCTATTATGCCTTGGTAAATGATGATAAAAAGGTATATTTACTTGCTGACACCTATGGCTCCGGCTTACAGTACACAGATACTGACATAACAAAGACAGCAGACGACCGGACGATTGAAGCAGCGAATATACGACATATCAGTGTTGACAATCGTGATAGTGAAGATCTGGAGCTACTCTATGATGAGAAGAATACGCTGGACAACAGCGGTTCAGCCATGTTCCCCTGGGTGATCTTAAAGCCCTATTCGCAGGGATATACCGCAGACAGCTCCGCAGTCTCGACTCTTCAGGAGAAATACACTACCTTTGATTATATCAAATGTGTGGAGTATCAACCGAAGGATCTGAGTAAATACGGTTTGGATAAGCCGATGTCAATCATTAGTCTTGACTATCTGGAAGCAAGAACAGAGAAACTGGATAAGCCGGAGAAAAATCCGGATACCGGCGAAGAGGTAACAGAGAAGACTTATTACGATCCAAAGTCGTATAAGATTGAAGTCGGTAATCTGGATGAAAGCAATAATTATTATGCCATGATCGATGGAGACAATTCCGTCTATACGATCGACAAGGATGCCATTGACAATATGATTCAGGTCGATGCTTTCACTCTGCTGAATAAGTTTGTTGCTATCCCCAATATTGATATGGTAGATAAAATTGATATTAATATTGACGGAACTGCCTATACGATGAGTATGGAACGCACCAATGACAAGAACGATAAAGGCGAGGCTGAGGTAAAGACGAATTATTTTTATAATGGAAAAGCGGTAGAAGAAGAGGTATTCAAGGATGTCTATCAGATTATGATCGCAGCAAAATACGATGCACCAATCAAAGAAGCTGTTGCGACCGATGGTGTAGCTCCGCATCTTACGATTACCTTTCATCTTCATGATGAGAATAAGACTACGCTTACCACTTCATACCTGCCTTACGACGACAGCTTCTATATCATAGATAATGGGGAGACTCGTTTCTTTGCAGACAGGAGAAAAATAGACAGCATCGTGAAGGCAGTGACTGA
>JAGFXQ010000131.1 GCA_017861355.1 Bacillota bacterium | reverse complement strand
AATCCTGTCCGTAGCCAATGCTACACTTTTCGGTCCTTCGAATCGAAATGTCATAAGCATCCGGCAAATTTTACTTGCTTAACCGAATAATAGGTTATATAATAAGTAAAAATACAACATAAGTAACTGCGATGCAGTATCATGTTGTCAAAAGTCAAATTGAATTTGCATATCTCTGCAATTCATATTACAGCGATGATGAAAGCTACGATCTATATTATTTTTCAGAGAGCCGGTGGATGGTGTGAACCGGTGAATGATTGGATCCTTCCACTTTTGGAGCTGTCGGTGATGAACCGAGAGGTTAGTACCCTATATCGTACTTATGAGTGGCTGAATGAGTAATTCAGCAATTTGGGTGGCAACGCGGATTCCTTTCGTCCCATGATTTGTATGGGCCAGAGGAGCTTTTTTTATACCCGAAAGCAACATCCCCCATACAAAAGTAATGTTATTCAATATATATATAGCCGTGCTGGGCGGCAGAATGGAGGCAACAATGTTAGATTTAAAATTTGTAAGAGAAAACCCCGAGGTAGTAAAACAAAATATTCGCAACAAATTTCAAGAGAATAAGCTTCCTCTGGTGGACGAAGTAATTACCCTTGATGTAGAAAGCAGAGCTGCTAAAACAGAAGCAGACAACTTAAGAGCGGAAAGAAACAAATTGTCAAAAGAAATTGGTACTCTGATGGCTCAAGGTAAGAAAGCCGAAGCGGAAGAGACGAAGAAACGTGTTACCGCTGATTCCGAAAGACTTACCGAATTAGAAGCAAAAGAAGCAGAGCTGGAAGAGAGAATCAAGAAAATTATGATGACAATCCCGAACATCATCGATCCCAGTGTTCCAATCGGCAAGGATGATAGTGAGAATGTTGAAGTAAAACGTTACGGTGAGCCTTTCGTGCCGGATTTTGATATTCCGTACCACACTGAAATCATGGAGAAGCTTAACGGTATCGACCTTGACAGTGCCAGAAAAGTTGCGGGTAACGGTTTCTATTACCTGATGGGTAACATCGCAAGATTACATTCCGCAGTGACCTCCTATGCAAGAGATTTTATGATTGATCGTGGCTTTACTTATTGTATTCCTCCGTTCATGATCCGCAGTGAAGTCGTAACCGGTGTTATGAGCTTTGCAGAGATGGATGCCATGATGTACAAGATTGAAGGTGAAGACTTATATCTAATCGGTACCAGTGAGCATTCTATGATTGGTAAATATATTGATACTATCGTGCAGGAGGATACTCTTCCCCATGCTCTTACCAGCTACTCTCCTTGTTTTAGAAAAGAAAAGGGAGCTCATGGCCTTGAAGAAAGAGGCGTATATCGTATCCATCAGTTCGAAAAGCAAGAAATGATCGTAGTATGTAAGCCGGAAGATAGCATGGCTTGGTTCGATAAACTGTGGCAGAATTCAGTAGACCTCTTCCGGACTCTTGACATTCCGGTAAGAACCTTAGAATGCTGTTCCGGTGACTTAGCTGACCTTAAGGTAAAATCTGTGGATGTAGAAGCATGGTCTCCGAGACAGAAGAAATACTTCGAAGTAGGCAGCTGTTCCAACTTAGGTGATGCACAGGCACGCCGTCTTAAGATCCGTGTCGTTGGGGAAGGTGGTAAATACTTTGCACATACCTTAAACAACACTGTCGTTGCTCCTCCTCGTATGTTGATCGCTTTCCTTGAGAACAATCTGAATGAAGATGGCTCCATTAATATTCCGGTAGCTTTACAGCCTTACATGGGTGGTCTCAAAGTAATCAGATAATAAAGTTATAAATTACAATGATAAGCAAGAGCCGGATCCGAGTTGCCTCATGGCAAGTCAGATCCGGCTCTTTTATGACAAGGGGCTGTTTCATACTATAAGGTTAGTAAGCTTATGGTTTGAAATTGCCCCTATCTCTACTCGATATTCGATTATTTCTTCTTTTTGTTCTGGCTTTCATCCAGTCGATAGAGAACAATCCTTCGGATCAGATCATAGGGTATCGGCTGATTTAGAGGAAATTGTATGGATCCCTTCGCTCCTTTATACCCTGCGAGCTCTTTCTGGAAGGCTTCGATTCCACTTGGAGTAGGATAAAAGCCAATATGCTTCTTAAATGCCGCAAAATGCACCAGATTTCCATTAAGATAAAAGGTTGGCATCTGATAGCTGATCTTCTCTGTCGCTTCCGGTACAACTTCTTTGATAATATTTCTTATATTCATAAGAATTGTCTGTATCTCCGGTGAAAAAGTTGCGATATATTCGTCGATTGTTGTATATTCTGTCATGATGAGTCCTCCTATGATCTACTTATAGTTCAAGATGCATTTATTACTATTAGCGTACATTTCAAATATTTAGACTGTGAATCTACCGACCAGTTTCTCTAATTCAAGTGCTATCTCCTCCAGCTGTTTTGCTGAAGCAGTCGCTTTTTCTATGGTCGTAAGCTGCAGTTCAAGCGAGGAAGCTATCTCTTGCGTGGAAGAGGTGGTCTCTTCCGCAATGGCCGAAATGCTTTCAATTGCTCCAACCACTTCATTTTTATCATTATTGACTTTATCAATACTGTCAATCATCGTTTGAATCTCACGAACAATATGGACAATGGATTGATCAATCTGATGGAATGCATGTCTGGTATCCTTGGACATCTTCGTAGTTTTTGTCAGAACCTCTGTGCCTTCATCCACATAAGACTGGGCTTCATTGATTGCTGAGCTTACCTCCTCAACGATTTTCTCAATCCCAATAATGGAGCTTGCCGTCTGTTCAGACAGTTTACTGATTTCCTTCGCTACAACAGCAAAGCCCTTTCCACTCTCTCCTGCTCTGGCGCTTTCAATCATTGCATTGAGTGCCAGCAGCTTTGTTTGTTCTGAAATATTCTTAATAACATCGGTAATAGCCGTGATTGCCTCCGATTTATAACCCAGCATATCCACCATATCTTTAATCTTTATTGTAACCTGTTCATTCTCTGATACAGCTTCCAAAAGGCTGCGGATATGTTTCAAACCGGATTCATTTGCCTGCTTGGTCTCAGTTATACTATCTCTCATTCCATCTGCTCGCTGTGAGATCATAGTAATCTCCTGAGCTAGTGTATTCAAACGTTCAAAACCTTCGACTGAATTGGTAGCTAAAGCTGTGGAGGCAGTTGCCAATTCCCCGGAAGCTTTTGCGATCCCTTCCGCCATTCCAGAGGTCTCACTGCAAACAGAAGTCAGATTTTGGGAGTTTTGTGCAACCTTGCCTGCACTCTGACTGATCTCTCCAACCATGTTTTGCAGTGTCTGCTGCATTTCATTGAGAGCATTTCCCATTTCTCCGATTTCATCCTTACGGTTACTAGTAAAGCCGATGGTAAAATCGCCTTCTGCGAAAGTCTTAAGTCTGCCCGACATCAGAGCAATCGGTCTTATAATACGTCTTGCCATAATAATAGCTGCTAATATAGCAATAACCATAATTACGAAAGATAAAAGTATCGTCTGAATAATCGCCTGCTTAATCTGTGCATACATATTATCTAAAGAAATACCCAGATTGAGGGCTCCCTTGATCTGGTCCGACAGAGCAAAATCAGTGGAAATATTATAAACCTTCTCGCCACCCTCTATCGTTATAATCTGTCCCAGAGTCGTCTGCTTCTCCAGTACCGCGCTCACGTCACCTTCTGCGGTTGCGGAGGAGGCTGCATCCGCACCTTCTGCAGCACCGGTATCAACCAGTACTTCATTGGATACAATTACTTGCGCATTCTCGTCCGAGAGGGAAACATAAACAATATTCTCATTACTTTCATCCTTAATTTTCTTAAAAACTTCCTGCAGAACTGCCAGACTGGTGACATTTTGTTCATTAATATTACCCTTGATATTCTGGATCAAGGTAGAACCATCACTTTTCATCTGGTTTGTGGCAGACTGATAAATCTCATAATATGATACACCCATTAAAGATGCACAGCAAAGAGCAATTAATAATATAATTACCGCAAGCATTCTTCCTGTTAAAGATTTAAACACACATTTTTCCCCCTTAGATATTGTAGATAAAAGCAATTTTATTATATAATACTAAAACGAATTAGTAAAGACTGTCACAATATTAACGAAAACATCGAAACACAGTGTTTTTCGGGAGTTTTTATCAATTTTGGTAATAAATAATTTTTATTTTTTTATATATCAACTATTCCAACATCACAGATTTACTTTGGGTATATTAGTTGAAGTAAACTTTGGCATTTTCGCTCTCGCTCTATTAAGCATCAAGAGCTTCCCTTCCTTTCTCTTTTATTGTTACAAATAAAATGGAAATTAAAGTAATCTTAACCCTATTATAGCATCATTATAATGCGTTTATTTGTCGAATATTAGCATTTATTGTGCTATTATTTGACTGTTTTTTCTCTGAGTTAGAAGGGGTTTTTTGCCATATAAGTGGAAAAGGCGCCCTCATAACTATAATGTTTATCACTTAGTGACCTAAAAAAGAATAGTGTGCGAGTATTAATCCATAAGGAGATCTTATCTCTGTCGGATTAATACTCACACGCTATTCTTAAAAACCTAAAATGTGATAAACGTCATAACATAAAAAGGGCGCCGCACTAATTTCGTGCGACAACCCCATCTGTCCTATGAGAAAATCAATTTATTCACTGCGTAACGCGTCAATTGGATTCAGCTTCGCCGCTTTATTGGCCGGCATATAACCAAAGCAGATACCTATTCCGGCAGATACACCGAAGGCTAGCAGAATGGCCCCTGTGGTTGGAGCTGCCTCAATACCAAAGGCTTTACCCAACACATTCGTAGCAATACTCCCTAGGATAATTCCGATGATGCCACCTGTCGTACTAATGGTGATTGCCTCGATTACAAACTGCGACATAATATCTCTTTTCTTTGCTCCAAGTGATTTACGAATACCGATTTCCTTGGTTCGCTCCACAACCGATACCAACATAATGTTCATGATACCGATACCTGCCACCAATAAGGAGATACCAGCTATTCCTCCGAGGACTGCGGACAACATAGTCGTCATCTGATTGATGACATCCAGAAGCTCTGTCATACTGATTACTTGATACAGCTCTTCATTCTTCATAATTCCATAGAGATAATTATCCAATAGTTCCTTCGCTTGGTCCGAATAGTCCGTATTCGTGGTTGCAAAAGTATAGCTTGAGATGTCGGAGGACTGAGATAATCTGGTCGCGATGGAATATGGAATATAGATTCGGTCATCCTTGGATCCCTCCTCTGAATCTGCCTGCTCCTCTTGAATACCTACGATCGTAAATATTTTTCCATTAATCTTAACGGTATCACCAAGTGTTACTTTACCATCGAATAATTCATTTACAACATATGTTCCGATGACACAGGCTTCATAGCGATTTGCAATGTCTGCATACTGTATGAAACGTCCGGAGGATAAATCCATAGTATTGATGTCAAGGTAATCCTCTCCAGCTCCGATCACTGAGGTAGTCATAGAGGTGCTGCCGTTTTTCACGGTATAGTTCGCGGTTACATTTGGTGTAACTCCGATAAAAATATCATCATGTTCCTTGGCAAAGTTATAAATATCTTCTACTTCAACCTTACGGGTGTCGGTGGGGAATACTGATACCGTGACCATATTCGTACCCATATCCGCAAATTGATCAACCAGATAATTGGTGACACCGGTAACAAGACCAAGAAGCGTGATTACGGATGCAACACCGATAATCATTCCGAGCATTGTCAAAAAGGATCGCATCTTACTGCCCAGTATACTTTGCAGAGCCAACTTCCATGCCTGACTGAATTTCATAGTAGCACCTGCTTCCTATACTCTTCCACAGCCCCGTCGAAGGTGATCTTTCCATCCTTTAAGGTAACAATTCGTCTTGCCTCTTCCGCGACCGAACGATCATGAGTGATCAGTACAATGGTATTCCCTTCCTCATTCAATTGTTTGAGGAAATCCAACAATTCACGGCTCGTTCTGGAGTCCAGAGCTCCGGTTGGCTCATCTGCCAAGATCAGTGAGGGTTTTCCTACGAGAGCTCGGGCAACTGCACCTCTTTGCTGCTGTCCCCCGGATAATTGGTTCGGAAAGTTTCTCCATTTATCTTCAATTCCAACTCGTTCTAAGGCTTCCATCGCTAGCTGCTTGCGCTCTCTCTTATGAATACCTGCGTAAAGTAACGGTAATTCAACATTCTCAAGAAGATTCTGTTTTGTTAACAGATTATATTGCTGAAAGATAAAGCCTATGGTCTTATTACGGACCTCTGCCAAAGCATCGTTCTTCATCTTACTGACATCCAGTCCCTTTAAAATATACTGGCCGGAGGTAGGAACATCCAAAGCGCCAATAATATTCATGATGGTGGACTTACCGCTGCCGGACTTACCAACAATAGCAACAAATTCACCTTCCATTATTTCGAGACTGATGCCATCGTTCGCACGAACCTCGGTTGAACCCATCTTATATATTTTTTGAATGTCGATGAGCTGAATCAGAGGCACCTTTGTTTTATCATAGATTTGCTCACTTATCATGCCATGCCTCCTATTTTGTGATGCTTTGTGATGTTCTTCCTGCACGAAAACCGCTGCTTGAACCCTCTGTGTTAGCTGGGGGGCCTCCCTGCATATCAAAACCATTCGCCGGCATCATCATATTCACTACTTCCGACACCCTCTGTACATATACCTTCTCATTACCGCTCAAGCCACTCAGAATTTGAATGTAGTCACCATCGGTAATTCCTGTTTCTACTGCAACCTCTCTAAATCCTGCTGGTACAACGCCCACTGCCTCGGTAACCGTTGCATCTTCAACATAAACCACATTACCGCGTCTCAGAGCATCGCTCGGGATCGCCATAACCTGTTCGACCTTCTGTACGATAATCTTACCGGTAACATTCATTCCGGGTAGCAGATCACCAACCTCTGCTATCTTCACTGTGACCGGGTATTGGGTTACGCCCTGGTTCGTTGAGCTTTGTAAGCTAACGTTGGTAACAACCCCATGATAGACCACATCTTCAAAAGCATCCGCTACGACTTCAACCTCCTGGCCCACCTTGACCTTATTCACATCAAGTTCATCCACGCTCATCTTAAAGTTCATTGCTGACAAATCATAAATAATGCATAAGGTACTATTTGCGCTGTTCGATTTGATTGTATCTCCCACCAACGCATCCTTTTTGATAATTTTACCGGAGATCGGAGCAGTAATACTATAATCTGTTCGTTTGTCGATTACATCCTGAAGCTTAGATTCTGAGTCTTCAATGGTTTCCTGTGCATTTTCCACACTGTCCTTTGCATTGTCCATTGTATCTTGTGCACTATTCTTTTTATTTTTATAACTCTCTAATTGGCTTTCAATTGATTTGTCCGTTAAGGTATAAATTACATCCCCTTTATTCACCTTACCGCCTTCGCTGATATTCAATTTCTCAATCTCTCCGGAGACTTCCGCCTTAATGATTGTATCTGTCAATACGTTGAAAGTTCCTTCTCCACTGCTGTAGATATCGCCAATCACTGCTGTTGCAGAGGTAGCAGCACTTAATCCACCGGGATTCTTCACCTGAATGGTAACCTGATTCACCAGGCGATTTCCGCTCAGTACCTCATCGATACTGCTTACTTTGGTCACTGTACCGATTACAGTCTCTTCCGTTGCTTCAATCGTTACCTTGGCTTTTTTCCCAACTATGGATTGATCCACCTCAGATGCTGAGAACGGCACAACGACAAGCATTGAACTATTATCATAAATCTGTGCAATCTGGGCTCCGGCCTGGACCGTATCCCCTTCCTCCACAAACAAGGTTTTTATTACACCTGATTCGGTAGTTGTGATCTTCGGATTACCATACTTTGCTACAGCGTCCTCATAGTCCGCTCTGGCCTCCTCATAATTCGCCTGTGCCTCGGAGTAATTGTCCTGTGCCTTTGTCAAGTTCTTTTCCGCTCTGTCCACGGAGGTCTGGGAGGTGTCAATCTCAGAATCGAGATTATCGGTTGCTACCTGATACAGCACCTGACCTTCCTTCACTTCGTCACCTTCTTCAAAGTTCGCAGCGATAATCTCACCCTCAACCAATGTAGTGACCTCATAGGTATTCAATGGCTCAATCGTTCCTGAGGAAGAAAGTACATTCTGAATATCTCTGGTTTCTACGTTTGCCGTATTCGTTACATTCTGTGCTGCCATATTCGTTTTAGCACGCACCTTCAGTCTCTGAATGCCATAGTTCACACCGCCAAGAATCACTATAATGATTACGACCCAGACGATAATTTTTTTCCAATTTAATTTACCTAATCTATGCTTCATAATAGTCCTCCACTACTCACTCTTTTCATCAATGCTCTCAGCGGTTATGACACGGATTCTTCCACCAAGGGTTACGCCCTTATCACAATAAGCAGTAATCTTATATCTTGATAAGTCAGAAATCTTATCCAGGGTTGTTATTACATACTCATCATCCGTGAGATAATACACACTCACCTTCTCTGCTATAGGATACTTGGTTGATCCGGAGGTAACTGATGTAGTTCCGATGGCATCTACCGATATCTTTGCGAGAGTATAAGAGGCTGCGATGCTGCCCTTCTCATAGCGGAAGCCGGTAGGTCCATTGGTTATGGTGAAATTCTGATAGTTTCCTTTGCTCAAGGATCCTGCTGTTCCATCAATGATATAGTTGTA
>JAGFXQ010000392.1 GCA_017861355.1 Bacillota bacterium | reverse complement strand
TGTGCTGCAAAATCCTTCATTTCGATTGCTCCTCTCTATCGCGGTCTGTTCTTTGGTATAACCGAAGATATGGTACAGATAGTATCATACAAGGGAATAGAGCAGGCAGATATGATTTAAATCACAAATAAGCGGATGGAATATTTTGTGCTGGATAAATGAATGAGCATGTATTATACTTTTAGGATAAGAAAAGACTGATACAGAAGTATTGGCAGCTGTAGCAAATGACTAAGTAAAGGAATGATTATAATGAATAATATAGTATTAATCGGAATGCCGGGGGCCGGAAAGAGTACGGTAGGTGTTATCCTTGCGAAAGTAATGGGGTATCATTTTATAGATTCAGACCTCCTGATACAGGAGCAGGAGAATTGCTTATTAGTGGATATCATTGAACGTGATGGCTTAGCTGGCCTCATTGCGGTGGAAGAACAAGTGAATAGCAGGATTTGTACTGATCATTCGGTCATAGCGACCGGAGGAAGCGTAATCTATGGGGAGAAGGCGATGGAACACCTTCGAAGCATAGGCACGGTCGTCTATATCAAATTAAGTTATCGAACCATCAGCAAACGACTGGGCAATATCAAACAGCGTGGCGTGGTGTTCCGTGAAGGCCAGACGTTACAGTCCCTATATGAGGAACGCTGCCCTCTCTATGAGCAATATGCTCATGTCATAATTGATGCAGAAGAACTTGATATGGAAGAACTTATGTCTAAGATTAAAGATACGGTTGAAGAACTGCAATAAATTGCTGCAAATAAACCAAGAAGGCTGTAACTTACCAGTTACAGCCTTCTTGTAATACGCGGGCAAATGCTTCCAGTCCCTTCTTGTCTTCCTCGTCAAAACGAGCCGGAATAGGGCTGTCAATATCTAATACACCGATGATCCGGTCGCCGGACCATAATGGAATCACAATTTCAGAGCGGGATGCACTGTCACAGGCGATATGGCCCGGAAATGTATGAACATCGGCAACCAGCTGGGTTTTCTTCTTTGCAACCGCGCTTCCGCATACACCTCTGCCGATGGGAATGTGAATACAAGCCGGCTTACCCTGGAAGGGACCGAGAAGAAGTTCCTTCTCCTGCATAGTATTCTCACGAATAAGATAAAAACCAACCCAGTTAATATCCCTCAGAGCACCATTCAACAGAGCGGAGGCATTACTCAGATTTGGGATCACATAGGGTTCATCGACTAATAACGCTTTCAGTTGTTCTATTAAAAGCATATAAAGCTCTGTTTTGTTATCGGGATACATTGAATTTAATTCTTGCATAAGTAGCTCCTTATCGTTTGCTATTCAAAAAGCTTGTTCATCCGGTCGCGGATTTTCTTCTCTTTCATTGCTTTCACTTCAACATCCTTTTGATACATTCCATCCAAGTCTTGAATGATACTGTCACCAGCCTCACACTGCAGAGGGAGTTTGTATTTGGGAATCAAGACATGAGACTTGTCTGCTAATTCACATACAGCATAAATTCCTTCAAAACGGTCAATAATTAATTTTTCCATAAGGTGACCTCCCGATCCATCTTTTGCCAGTAATTACTGCAAATCAACTAATCCTGTGTGTTTACCGAAATGGTTTGCCCGTCAGAAGAGAACACGATGGAGCCTTGTTCATCCGTCCGGTATAGCTTGATGTTATGGACTGCCACAGCTTGCAGGGTCTCAGGATGCGGATGACCATATTCATTATCTTTTCCGACACTGATCACAGCATAAGTGGGGGATACTGCGTCCAGGAATTCTTCACAGCTACTATAAGCGGAACCATGGTGACTCAGCTTGAGTACGTCTGCCCTAAGATCCAGCCCGGTCTGAAGCATTTCCCGTTCAGAGAGAGCCTCTGCATCACCGGCAAACAGAAACGAAGTATCACCAAAGGTGATCTTTACGGCGATGCTGTAATTATTCAATTCTTCATAAGAGTCTGAGCTTGGCCCCAAGATGGTGAAGCTGGCAGTTCCGAGATAATAATGATCACCGACCTGGGGTGCTGTGATTTTAAGATTTTGCCGTTCTACGGTATCGAGCACCTCTTCAAACGTCTTGGTGGTATGAACTACATTGGGTAACAAAATCTTCTGAACCTCGAAGGCATCCAGGATAGTGTCCAGTCCGCCGATATGATCGCTGTGCGGATGAGTACCAATGACATAATCCAGCTTAGTGATCCCGTGATTTTCCAGGTATTCTTTGACGAGATTGCCTTTGTTATTCTCTCCCGCATCAATCAGCATCGTAGAGTCGTCAACCTCCACTAAGATAGCATCCCCTTGTCCGACATCAATAAAATGAACCTCCATGATACCTTTTGGTTGAGGAGTATCTTGAAAGGTTTCTTTCTCGGTTACGGTTATGTAATGATTAATTAATATTGAGAGCACGGCCAGAAGCACAATACCGCCGACACGGCTCAAAACTTGCTTCGTTTTTCTTCTCATTTAGTTAATCTCCTTACTAATATTATAACGGGAACAGAGAGATATTACAATGTATATATATTACTATAGGCTTGGGAAAAGTACCCTGAGCTCCTTTTAAAAACGATACCGATGAGATATAATCGTAAGAAGAACAGGATAATCCCGACGGAGAAAGAGGTGCAAGAGTGAAAAAATTCGCTTTCACTTCTTATTTGTGCCACCGTTGGCGGCGGAATGGAGATGAGTATGAGATTATTTACCGCAATTGTATTGGATGATCAGAATAAGAGAGAGTTATATGATACTGCGATGAGACTGAAAGGACTGGCGAGAGGAGGTTCCTTTACCGAGAAAGAGAACCTTCATCTGACCGTGAACTTCATTGGGGAGACAAAACGTCTAGATGAAGTGAAAGAAGCGATGCAGCATGCTGTCAGGAAGACCAAAGCGGAACCTTTCATGCTGACATTACAGGGTTTTGGACGATTTAAGCGCGAAGAAGGTGATATATACTGGGTCGGTGTATTAGAAGATAATACGCTTTGGAGGCTACAGAAGGAACTGGTAAGCGATCTGAAGGAAGCTGGCTTCTTCGATATCGATGACCGGGAGTATAAACCCCATCTTACACTGGGTAGACGAGTTCGATTCGATAAGAACTTCGATATAGCGGAATTCGGAGCCGGAATTGCTCCGAAACAGATGCAGGTGAGAAAACTC
>JAGFXQ010000130.1 GCA_017861355.1 Bacillota bacterium | reverse complement strand
CACAGTCCGGATAATGTTCTACCATCCAGTCAAAGAATCGGTTTGCCTCTTCCTTAGTGCCCTCTAAGTTACCTTTCTCGATCTTTTCGAATAAGGTTCTCTCTATTTCAATCGGATAATCCTCCTCATACTCACATCCGATCGGCAGGTCCTTGATATGAACTACTCTTCCTTTACTGTTTCGTATCGCACTCAATGCTTCTTTATAAGAATCACTCAATCTGGACATCGGAGTAACCGAACCGATACCAACCTTGAATTGTACATCGATACGCTTCGTCAGATCCCGGATCACTCTTCGCATCGTTTCAATTAATACAATTCTATCATCATACTCCTGTGTTGGTTTTCCACTCGGTAGAAAGATTACTATTTTATTCACCATAATTGGACCGACGATACAAGCGAACTCCTCCTTCAGATTTTCGCGTATTACAGGATAAAAGGACTGTGCCTTAACGCTGACTCCGACCGGATTCGTAAGCATTCCGTCTTCAATTGAATCTCCGAATTCCATAACCATCATCATTCCATAATCTTCTCTTATTCCAAGCAGATTACGAAAGTTTGCTTCTGCCTGGGTCAGATCATCCCCCGAGATCGCTGCATAGACAAAATCGCTTTCGATGATCGGTACTACAATCTCAAGCTTCTCACGGATCAAGAGATCATTACTTCTTTTCTTACGATCTTCTTCGATAATATCCATCGCTTTCTGAAGCACATTTACAATAACCGTGTGATTCACCGGTTTCGTAAGATATTCCAAAACGCCCAGATTGATGGCTTCTTTCGCATAATTGAATTTATCATAGGCCGTCATTACTATAAATAAGACAGAGCTATTGGTCTTTCTGATTTCTTTCATTGCTTCGATCCCGTTGATTCCCGGCATCTGAATATCCATAATCGCAATGTCCGGTTTGAATTTCTCTGCAAGCTCAATTACACTTCGACCTGTGGTTGCGTGCTCCACCATACAGATATCACTAAAATTTTTCTCGATAATAAACCGCAAAGAATCGATCACGATTCCTTCATCATCTGCCAACATAATCTTGTACATAAATATCTCCTTATTCTTATCGTTGTTATTTAATGATGATCCAAAGGAATATAAATCGTCACCTTAGTACCCTTATTCTGTCCTTCACTTTCAATAGAAAACACTTCTTCCATATCATAATATAGCCGTAGCCTATTTATCACATTTCCAAGTCCGATACCGTTGGAATCCTTAGAAATATTGCTTTCTTTCAATGCAGCACTATCCTCCAGCTTTGCATTCATGATACGGTCGATGATACTTTGTTTTACACCCGTTCCATTATCTTCAATGGTTATCTCGATATTCTCTTCCGTTCTGTATACGGACAAGAATATCTTGCCTTCATAATCAATATCGCGGATACCATAATTAACTGCATTCTCAACAACCGGCTGTAATATCATGCTGGGAACACGGATATCCAGAAGACTCTCGTCTACGTCCTTAAAGAAATGTATTCCTCCGGAAAATCTCACATTCAGAATGTAGATATAGCTGTCTACCAGCTTTATCTCATCCCGGATCGTAGAGTCCTGATCAAAGCTCTTCATATTGGAGCGAAAGAAGTCTGCCATATTTTCGATGAAGAGACAGGTCTTATCCGCTCCCTCCATCATGGCAAGCTGGGCACCGGCATTCAATGTATTGAATAGAAAGTGAGGATTAATCTGTGCCTGAAGATATTTTAACTGTGCATCCTTCAGATGGTTGGTCATCATAAGTTCCTGCTCCATCATCTTACTTTCCAGTTCCATGTTCTCTTTGATTTGTATGATGTACTGATGAATACTCACAATCATATTGTTAAATGCCTTCGTAACAACCTCTACCTCATCAGAGGAATCTACCTGAACCAGATCCACTTCAAAATTACCTCCGGCTACCTCATGCGCCACCTTTGTCAGCTTCATCAGAGGACCCGTAATACTTCTGGTTACAATAATAATCAGGATCACATTAAAAGAGGTAATAACCAATAATACAATTGTACTGATAATCTCCAAATAACGAAGTGCTAGAAGGAGCCTGTCATAGTTCACAGAATTATACATGAATTGTTGATTGTTCAGACTATTGATATAGGTGCTGATATAGTTGTACATCTCAGTACCTTTTTCATAATTCACCATGTACTTCTCGATTTTACGACCTCGTTTATAGTCAACCGTATCTGCCATGATATTAAGGTAGTTTTCCGACATATTCTTGATATTTTTCTGCATCAGGATAATATCATTATCATAGATCTTATCACTCAGTTCATTAACAAGACTTCGATAATTCTCTTCGCTTCGGTAATAATTCTCCAGAGAATTTGAGGTCTTGGTATTCAGATATTCGTAAACATAATCATGAACATTGGTCAATGATTCTAACAATTCATTGAATTCCACATTACTCTTATATACTTCATCGATGGTCCCGATGGATTTATTGATATTGGAATACATGAACATATTTGCAAAAAATACCACAATTGAAGAAAATGCAAATACCAGTACCAATCTTCTTCGGATAGAGCCTTTTTTTTCGTTTGCTTTCATAGCCTTGCCCTCATCTATTTGTCATCCACTTCTTCCATGGTATTGTCCTGAATATATTGATCAACGTTATCTTTATTGATTACTATGATACCAACAGAGTAGTAATCATTTACTTTATTCGTCTTACGATATTCGGTTAAAGCTTCCACACAATATGCGCCCATCAGGTTTGCATCGGTTGTCATTGTGGAATGAACGATATTCTTTTCAATCGCCTTCAGAATATAATCCGAATCGTAATATCCGATAATATCAATCTGTCCAACCTTATTATAATCTACCACTGCTTGATAAGCACTTAAGGTATCCTTCGAGGTAAGGCACACCAATACTTCCGGCGGATTATCTTTGCTCATAATAATGTTGCGGATATCCTCCTCTGAGCTGAACGCACTCTGCGTATTAATCTTAACTGCTTTCACAGTCACCTTACGCGTATCAATCATCTCAAGAATACTGGTGTAGATCACGTTCTGGCTGGAATCCTTTTCATCATCATTCATAAGAACCACAACATTACTCTTGCCTGCATCTGTAATCTCCGCAACCTGTTTGCCGTAGGCTTGTCCCTGACTATAGCTGTTAATATCAACGAAGCTGATACGTTTGCTGGGGTTGACATCATTATGATACTGAGAGGAACTGTTGCTTTGATAGGTGTCCTTCAGTACCGTTACCACCGGAATCCCTGCCTCATCTGCTACATTAACCAATTCATTAATCGTCTCTTCCCCATTCGGTTCCAGAATAATTCCGTCCACCTTTGATGCAATTGCTATCTTCATCAGGTCCTCTAAGGAATAATTAACCGACAGATTCTTACCCAACCGCTCTACATAGGCATCTTCTTCTTTTCCTTTATCCAGGGCTCCCTGATAAATCGCCTCCCAGAACTCCGCATCTTCTTCCTCTGAGATCAGGGCATAATGGTATTTGTACTCCTGATACTGAGTCGTGTCCGTAATTCCGAGTTCCGAGATCTGGTACTTATAGTATGTCATGCCAAGCACAATCAGTAGAATTCCCACTACAATACTACTAATGGAAGCAATTGATATAACCCGGCCATTTTTTATGTGATGTATCTTCCCTATCATCGTAATGAACCTCATCTTTTTCATGATAATCGAAAGTCCGTAAAACATGCTTTCGATTGCTTAATAATCTGATTATAGCATGGCAAATGTATGATTGCTATATAAAATGTGTAACAACTTGATCTGAATCGAATATAGTGTTAATAGTAATATGGAAAGGAAGTGTTTTTTTGCCTATTCGTATTTTTATTGATCAGGGGCACAATCCAACCGGATCTCATAATGCAGGAGCAACAGGCAACGGTCTGATGGAGCAGGATATTACCTATCAAGTAGGTGTATATCTGGCTGATATGTTAAATAAGGATCCGCGATTCGAGGCACGTTTATCCAGGCCAACTCCCACCACCGTACTCGGTACCACCAATGCCTCCAGCTTAGCGGAGAGAGTCCAGATGGCTAATTCCTGGCCGGCAGACTACTTTATAAGCATCCACTGTAATTCCAATCCCAATCCGGCGGTCAATGGTACCGAAATTTATCTTTACAAATTAGGTACTCAGGCACAGTGGTTGGCACAGCGAATCATGGATGGAATTACCCAAGCGGTCGGTACCCGGAATAATGGGATTCGATTGAATCCAAGCTTATTTGTACTCAGGAGAACGCAAATGACTTCCTTGTTGATCGAGCTCGGTTATCTTACGAATGCTTCCGATGCACAAAAGCTGAGAGATATGCAATATCAGTTTGCTTATGGCATCTACCAAGGGATTCTAAAATATTTCGGATTTGCTTAATGACAGTCGTAAGCCGGCTACTATGCGAGTACTCACACAGTTGTCGGCTTCTATGTTATACATTGCACATTATTTACCAATATTATTGAATAATTTTTACAATTTTAAAAACTAGTCTTTACAAAATTATTTTTTTGTGGTAAGCTATAAAAGTATTAAATAGTCATGTATGATCTCACATATTTTTGTAAGTCATTACACCTTTGATGACTTACAAAAATATGTGATTTTTTTAAACATGAAATACATTAATAATATTATTATGGAGGTATCTCTTATGAACAAGGGTACAGTAAAATGGTTTAACGCACAAAAGGGTTTCGGATTTATCACAAACGATAACGGTGGAGAAGATGTATTTGTACATTTCTCTGGTATCGCTTCCAACGGCTTCAAGACATTAGAAGAAGGCCAGAAGGTTACATTTGACTTAGAAAAAGGTCAGCGTGGTATGCAGGCAGTTAACGTTACTATCGCATAATGTAATTAAGCGAATTTTATCCTAGCGGATTAACCATGAGGACATGATATAGGCAGCTTCGGCCCGCCGTTATCATGTCTTCTTTTTGTTGCTTTTTATTCAAAAACACTTCAGACACTTGGATCTAGGCATAGATTACCGTAATCGTGTCTACTGCATGAAAGGAGCATCGTCTCTATATGATGGACATCGTTAAAAATGCGTAGCAAAGGCTATCGCAGAAAATAATATAAATGTGAAATAGCCTTTGCCCAATCCTGAGAACAAATCATAAGGAGGAGCAAAATGAGCTATCAGAAAGCTGAGTTAATACTACCACGAGAGCTGCTGGAACTATTGCAGGAATATGCACAGGGTCAATATCTCTATATCCCTAAGAAATCGGAAAACCATAAGGAATGGGGAGCAAATACTGCGATCAAGAAGCAGTTGAAACAAAGAGATGAAGAAATCCATCACAAGTATACCTCCGGTGTCAGTGCTATAACTCTTGCAGATGAGTACTACCTCTCTCTAAAGAGTATCCAACGGATATTATTGAAGGAAAGAAACAAGAACCAATGTTGTTGTCAATGATATGTCTTAAGTAGTTTAGGCAAATATAGTATGCTATGGAAGTATAAAAGGTAAAAAACATTCGAAGAAAGTATTCATACCAAAGATAATCATAATTCGAGGAGGTAATTTACTATGAATAATATCTACTTGTACGGCTCAATATTAGCAACTGATTCTTTCATACTAGAAGGAGAATTTCCGGATGGGAATCAATATGCAGAGTATGTGGAACACCATACTCATATCGGAGGAGAAACAGGTGTCGCCATGGCGATTCTTGCTTCTTATGGCATCCCGGTAAAGGGTGACGGATATCATCAAGGAACCTACACAATGCCGATATTGGAGAAATTTTTTCAAAATACAGACGCCGATTTGAGCGCACTGACAGTTCGAGACGATTTTGAAGGCTTTCATGATTACGTATACATAGATAGAATCAACAATACAAGAAACTGTATAGGTCCTTTTGGAAGTATTCCAAAAAGATTTAAGGAAGTTTTCAATATGCCTTGTGAAGAAGATGTTGCGATTGCAAGAATTGTCTCTATTGATCCTTTTCAGGATGAGGGCTCAAGAAAGACCGCAGAATATGCTGTGAAGCACAGCAAGCCATATGTGACAATTGATTGCGGCTATGACAGTTATCTTGCAAAGCATTGTGCAGTAGCAGCAATTTCAGATGAATTTCTGTCAGTAGCATATCCTGGTGAAGATCATGAAGTGCTATTGAATAAATATATGGCTGAGGGCAACGGCCTGTACATTTTTACCTTCGGGTCACATAAGGTGCTTTACGGGCGAGGCGGAGTGATAAAGCAAATGGAACCTTTTCACGTTAAAGCACTTTCAACTCTGGGTGCAGGTGATACCTTTAGGTCAGGCTGTCTGTATGGATTATATATGGGAATGAGCGATGATGAGATCGTGGATTTCTCCTGTGCTATTGCAGCATGTGCATGTCAGGTGTACCCGTTGGCAGAAAATCTGCCGACACTTAAGGCGGTGAAAAACATGCAAAGGTCTAGGAAATGAACCTGCTTTCTCAACAACGACAATTAGCTCTTTCCCTCAGACAGCATAATATTGATTAAGCAACTCTGTCGAGAAACAAGGCAAATACTAATTATGAAAATATTAATTACGATGTATCCGGTGATGCGGTTGTATACCGTGAGCTGACTCAGATCTCTGAGGTAGATATCCTTTGTACTTTCTCCTTCCCTCTCCGTCTTGACAGACTATTGGTCAAACAGCTTGGTTTGTCCAGGGAACAGATTAAGCAATTAAGTGACTCCGGTAAAATCGTAAGTACCGCCGGGAAGGATATCACAAAAATGAAAATAAAGAATAGCCTCCGGCTAATATTGAATCCCTGATCCAAATCAATAATACTAATTTTTAGAAAAGAAGAAAGCTTCTGCATAAATCACATTGATCTATCGCAGAAGCTTTCTTCCTTTTATATCTACTACATAAAAATCACTCTATCAATCATTCAAGTGATCTGTTCTTCTTAGTAATCTTCACGAATACCAAACTCGGCAGACTCAACCCACTCCTCCGGGCGGGTTACCATTTTAACCAACTCTTCAAATAAAATCAGATGTTCCTCCTCTTGGCGTATCAGATAATCAAAGATTTCCTCTTCCAGTACGTTTTCGGCCTTGGCTTTCATATCTTTATATAACTGAATGCTTTTTTCCTCCTGCTCACAAGCGATACGATATGCATCCAGCTGCTTTGAAGAATGCTCCTTCCGAAAATGTTTTAAATCCTTGAATACTGATTTGAACTCCGGACGGATAAATTGATCCTCTAAATTCAAAGCTTCTTTCTTCTTATACTTTTTCAAAAGATTGGCATGCTGCTTTTCGGAGTCAGCCAACAATAGAAAAACTTTGTGGAGCTCATTATCCATGTTTAATTCGGCTAAGTCCGAATAATACTTCTGTCCTTCCAACTCCATGCTGATCGCAAAATCAATTGTATTCATGCGTCATTTCCTCCTCTTTTTGATGAAACAAAGCTACAATAAGTAACTGCAAACAATACATTTATCAATCATACTTCTATCACTACACCTTACTTATGGTAAGGTTGATTGCTGATAATCCGATAGGAACGATAGATCTGCTCTACCAGAATCATTCGCATTAGCTGATGCGGAAACGTCATTTTGGAAAAGCTCAGTTTATAATCTGCTCTTTTCAACACTTCATCCGATAACCCCAGGGATCCTCCGATAATAAAGCTGATGTGGCTGACGCCGTTTACTCCAAGAGTATCTATCTTTTCCGCCAGGTCGGTTGAGGACAGCATAAATCCCTCAATCGCCAAAGCGATGCAATAGGAATCCTCCTTCAAGGCTTTGAGAATCCGTTCGCCTTCCTTCTTCTTAATCATCTCTTCCATAACAGCACTGGCATTATCCGGAGTCTTCTCGTCCGCTAATTCTACGATTTCCAGGTTACAATATCTGCCGAGACGCTTCATATATTCCTCCACCCCTTGGGTCAGATATTTTTCCTTTAATTTACCCACACAAATCAGCGTTACTTTCATTCTCGATTATTTCCTTCTGCTCTTCTTCCCGCATATATTCGTAGAGCACACCATTCTTCACTATTTTTAATTTTTCACCGACAAAACCCCGCTTACGGAGTTCCTTCTGAAAGTTATAAAGCATAAATCCATGAAAAACAATCAAGATGTTTTCCTGTGACCAGTCGATGCGATCCAGAAATGCGTTAATTCGTCTCTTCGTATCGACGATTGTCTCCGGCTGGCTTTTTGATTTGAAGTACCAGGCCAATCGTCCGCAGATATGCCAGATCTCAAAGGGTAGCCGAAATCTCTCTATATGTATAAATGGTGCATTATCCACTTCTCGTAATAATTTATCAATCATCAGATTTCCGCTATACACTTCCTCTGCGGTGGTAATTGCACGCGGAAGATCACTGGCATAACAAATATCCCATTCAATTCCATACATTTCAACTTTCTTTTTAACTACTTTGGAAACCTCATATTTCTCCGACCATTCACGGAACTCCTCTGAGGTCATCATTCTTTTATGTGGACAGTTCACCTTAAAGTGTCTTAATAATCCAATACGCATAGCTTTCTCCCGCTTCAGTGTCATAAGTATGTAACCCGGTAGTTCTAAGACCCTATCCATCGGCAAACAAAACTCTATCTCTATTTTACCTATTATCCCGATAGATTTCAAGTAAAAGCTTCGTATAATCGTTGCTATTATAGCCCAGATATCCCCATTTCAACCATCTTCGGAAATATCA
>JAGFXQ010000129.1 GCA_017861355.1 Bacillota bacterium | reverse complement strand
CAAGCGGATATCGTTCGAGAATTTATGCGCACTGACAGCAATTCCGGATAAAATATTTAATACTCTAAGATCAACCTTTCTGGAATAGGTCTGTCCCGATACCGGATAGCAGCTCTTGAAGCCCATCTTCTGTGCAATCATTTGATCTAACCTCTTGATCTTCTCATGATCACCGTCAAACAGCTCCATAAAGCTTGCCTGAGTTCCCGTGGTTCCCTTAGAACCCAGTAACTGCATGCTGTCAATCATATAACACAAATCATCATAATCCAGCTTCAGTTCCATCAACCACAAAGCTGCTCTCTTTCCTACGGTTGTCGGCTGAGCAGGTTGAAAATGCGTAAATGCAAGGGTAGGTAATGCACGATATTCCAGAGCGAACTTCGACAGCTCCGCCATGACGTTCACCAGCTTCTTCTTCACCAGCTTAAGTGCTTCCGTCATAATAATAATATCTGTATTATCGCCAACGTAGCAAGAGGTAGCACCCAGATGAATGATTCCCTTTGCTTTCGGGCATTGCTCGCCGTATGCATAAACATGACTCATTACATCATGCCTTACCAGTGCTTCACGCTCCTTAGCAACTTCGTAATTGATGTCCTCCTGAGAAGCTTTCAGCTCATCGATCTGTTCCTGTGTAATATTTAATCCCAGTTCCTTCTCTGTCTCAGCAAGTGCTACCCAGAGCTTTCTCCAGGTTCTGAATTTCATATCCGGTGAAAAGATATACTGCATCTCCTTACCTGCATAACGCTCTGATAAGGGTGACATTCATCTCTCCTACCCCTTTCTTATTAAAGTTAAATCGTCTTTAAACTTTCCAATCCATAATCTCTCTGATCCTGGCTTCCAGCTTCCCTGCCATCTTCTAACAGTCCGATATTTCATCTATCTGTCATATTCCCCACGAATATCCTCAAGTGGCGGTTCAATTGGATAATTACCGGTGAAGCAGGCATCACAATAGCCTTTGTCTCCGCCGATCATATCACTCAAACGATCTATTTCCAGATATCCGAGGGAATCTGCTCCGATCATTTCACAGATCTGCTCCACGGAATTATTAAAAGCAATTAATTGATCCCCAGTCGGTACATCCGTTCCGAAGTAACAAGGATGTAAGAATGGTGGCGAGCTGATCCGGACATGTACCTCCGTCGCTCCTGCTTTCTTAAGCATCTTAACAATCTTGGCACTGGTCGTTCCTCGGACGATGGAGTCATCAATCATAACGACACGTTTTCCCCGAACCACTTCCGGTAGAACATTCAGCTTAATACGTACGCTGGAGACACGCATCGATTGCTTCGGCTTAATAAAGGTTCTTCCTACATAGCTATTCTTAACAAAGGCCATGCCAAAGGGTATTCTTGACTCAAAGGAATAACCCATCGCTGCAGCATTACCGGAATCAGGGACGCCGACGACGACATCCGCTTCCACAGGATTAGCCTGTGCAAGAATTCTGCCTGCCATAATTCTCGAATTATATACACTGACGCCATCGAAGATCGTGTCCGGTCTTGCAAAATAAATATATTCAAAGATACACTTAGCCGCCTTATTACCACATTGGGAGGTGTCAGAATGTATCCCGGTCTCATTAATCATAACCACCTCACCCGGTAATACATCCCGGACAAACTCTGCATCCGCTGCATACAGAGCTGCTGTCTCAGAGGCTAAAAAGTACGCATTATTCTTCTTACCGATACAAAGCGGATGGAATCCAAGTGGATCTCTGGCTCCGATCAGCTTTCTCGGGCTCATAATCACAAGGGAATAAGCACCACTAATCTTCTTCATCGCTCTGCCCACTGCTTCCTCAACTGTGGCGCTATTTAAGCGTTCTCTGGCGATATGATAAGCAATAACCTCTGTATCAATGGTAGTCTGAAAGATCGCGCCGGTATATTCAAGTTCTCTTCGAAGCTCCGGAGTATTGACCAGATTGCCATTATGGGCTAACGCCAGGGTACCCTTCACATAGTTAAGTACCAGTGGCTGTGTGTTATTGATATTACTTCCGCCGGCGGTCGAATAACGAACATGACCGACACCGATATTCCCACCATGGAGGCTTTCCAGATGTTCTTCGCTAAACACCTCACTGACAAGACCCATGCCCTTCCATGCTTTTACTTTACCCTTTGGACCCCTAGTATCACTGACTGCGATACCACAGCTTTCTTGTCCTCTGTGCTGCAGGGCAAATAAGCCGTAATAAATTGAGGTTACAACGTCGCCGCCATCCAAGTCATAGACTCCGAAGACGCCGCATTCCTCATGCAATTCATCCGGACTATAGCTACTGTATTCCATATCCATAAGTTTCGTCCTTTCTATTCTGACTAGACTGATCATCCTTAACTGCTGACAATAGGAGTAACCAATCACATCATAGCCGCCACACTGTCCAGTGCCTATAACCGGACGAGGCTGTCCTAAAGTAAGTTTTCATCCTCATTGATGATAACTGTAGTAATCCCCTATTCCATAAGGAAACCAATATCACTTTTTGAAGTTTGAAAATTGCCTTAAAACAGCCTCGCGAATTATTTAATGAATTCCAAGACGCTTAAATACTTCCTGATAAGCATCCTCAACATTGCCAAGGTCTCTGCGGAAGCGGTCTTTGTCTAATTTCTCATGTGTGTTAATATCCCAAAGTCTGCAGGTATCCGGTGAGATCTCATCCGCTAAGATGATCTGTCCCTTATATCTGCCAAACTCTACTTTAAAATCAATTAATTCAATACCGATGCTTTCAAAATACTTGCACAGTACTTCATTCACTTTAAATACATATTTCGTAATCTGCTCAATCTCTTCTCGGGTAGCAATACCGATTGCAATAGCGTAATAATCATTAATCATCGGGTCACCCAAAGCATCGTCCTTATAAGAGAATTCCAAGGTAGGACTGATGAAACGAATACCCTCTTCCATGCCCATCTTCTTAGCAAAGCTTCCTGCGGAAACATTTCTGATAATAACCTCAAGCGGAACGATCTCAACTTTCTTCACTGCGGTTTCACGGTCGCTGAGTTCTTCGATGTAATGTGTCGGAACGCCTTCCTGCTCTAACAAACGGAATACGTAATTGGACATTTTGTTATTAATTACACCTTTTCCAACTATGGTGCCCTTTTTCAAGCCGTTAAATGCTGTCGCATCATCCTTGTAGTCCACGATTAATACGTCTTCCACATCCGTCTTAAAAACCTTCTTTGCTTTTCCTTCATAGAGCATGTCTAATTTTTTCATTGTAATTGCCACCTATCCTTTACATTATTTTCTCATATATTGCTTAAAGAATATACCTACTCAGTGTAAATTATATTAGTCGATAAGTATCCGTTCGCATTTACTTAAAGTAGCCTTGATTACTCTTCCTATTATAATGAAACGAAGTAATTACGCAATAGTTTTTTCGCTCGGAAAATGTCAGAAAATAATATTTGGACTAATTGCACAAAATAAAACAGAAAAGCTTAAAATCGTTGCATAATTACTAACAAATAAAGAAAAAAGGATGATAAGTTACTCATCCTTCATTCATTAGTAAATATAATAGATACGATTTTTCTACAAATCAAACACTCGTTTAGCAATATTTTCCGATGCATGTCCGTCCTCGAGTGAACAGAAACGTTCATAAAACTCGGAATATTTTTCCTTGTATTCCTCGTTGATATCCTCAATATTCTTTATCGCATCCACAACTTCCTCACTGGTAAACAGTAACGGTCCCGGAACCTCAGTGTGAATATCCATATAGAAGCCACGCAGCATATCACGATATTTATCCAGATCATAGGTATAGAATAAGATCGGGCGTCTTAAGTTCGCATAATCAAAGAACACGGAGGAGTAATCGGTAATCAGCAGGTCCGAGATCAGATAGAGCTCGGAGATGTCATCATACTTACTTACATTATAAGCGAAATCCTCCAATCCGGTAACATCCAGAGAGTCTGCAATAAAATAATGGGTACGCAGTAAAACCACGTAATCCTTACCTAATTCCTTCTTCAGCATATGAAGGTCAAGTTTTAATGCAAATTTATAAGCTCCATGACCATAATACTCATCATCACGCCAGGTTGGAGCATATAATATCGTCTTCTTGTTCTCAGGGATATGAAGCTTTCTCTTAATATCAGCCGCAATCTTCTCCTTGTTCGGATCATGCATGATATCATTTCTCGGATATCCGAATTCCAGCATCTCTTTATCGAATAAGAATGCTCTGCGGAAGGTTTCCGTGGAAAATTGATTGGCTGCCACAAGGTAATCCCAGCATCTGGAATGCTTATAGAATTGAGCCTTATGCAACGGAGATGCTCCCATAACCTCTTCCTGATCAAATACCAGTTTCTTTAATGGTGTTCCGTGCCAGGTCTCCAAAAATACGGTTCCTTCCCGCTTCTTCATCCAATCCGGCTGACGAACGTTGAACACATCATATTTGCAGCGCGCCAGATAGTAGCAGTAACGGAGACTGAAGCGCTTTACCTTCGTATGGCTGTAAGGTATCTTCGCTTTTTCATTTGTTACCCAGATGAAGCGGAATTTTCCGGGATAATTCTTACTTAAATATTCATAAATGTATTTGGGACTGTCCGAATAGCTTTTTCCAAAAAAGCTTTCGCAGAAGACCCAGTTTTCTTTGATCGACAGTTTTGAGAAAAATTTGTTATATAGGTAATAAGCAAATACTTTACTATTCTTCTTTATCTTCTTGAATTTCTTCATGCCAAGATGTCTTGTTACAATCATCGTTGCCTTCTTAACATTATTTCTTAATAAGGCATTCACGATCTTCTTCTTGTATTTCTTCAGGTTCTTAATCTTCTCCGGATTCACCTGTTCGATCTCTTTACGCATCGCTTCAAATCGTTCGGTACGCCAGATCTCTTTCTCGCTTCGACGAAGTCTCGGCGCATAGGTACCTGCAAAGTAAGCGATCAATTTGTCCTCCAGATAACCTCGTAATGCAGTACTCTCATCGGTATAATCCTTAGCCTGCTGATATGCCAGAAGATACTCTTCGAATTTATCCTCAGTCTTTGACTGGGACAGGGCCGGATAATGAATTGGGTCGTTATGCTTTCTCTTTATGTATAACGCTTCCGGTACATAAGAACAAGTTTTAACATTCTGTAAGGCCTGTACCATGAAGGTTGAATCTGAGAAAAAGATATAATTGTCATTAAACCGGATATCATTCTCCAATAAAAAGCTTCGACGGAATAAGATTCCAAGTATCGAGATATTACCAAGTCCTTTTCTTGTAACCAGAAGGGAATGATATGCTTCTGCAATCCTTGCTAAAGATTCGGCATCCACATTCGTAGCTGCTGAGAGTTTTTCCTGAACCTTAAGTATTTTCTTCTGGCGACGGGTCAGCTTCGGTGTATCGCTCTCCTCTGACACAGAATTCGCCAGTTCCTGCTCACCTTGTTCCTGATCTCCCTGCTCCTGATCATTCGGATCCTGGTCGTCTGCCTGTTCTTCATTCTCGATCACAGATGCCATATAGACCATACGACCAAACCAGGTAGACTTTTTCTTACCATAGGTAAAATCTGCGATCTGCTCCTCAGCCTCCTGAAGCAATAATCTTAAAGTCTGATTCATAATATAGTCATCACTGTCAAGAAAATAAACATACTCACCGGCTGCTGCCTCAAGTCCTACATTTCTTGCGCTTGCTACACCATTGTATCCCTTGAATTGCTCCTCAATCTTTGCCTTGCCGAATCTGCGGTTCGCAAGCTGGGCATCACTAAGCTCAATCACGTTCAGATTCAAATCCTGATATTCATTGATGAGTTCTGATACATCCTCCTTCACATGATCCAGGACCAAGATAGTCTCATAATTCGTTAACCCCTGATCTCTGATACTCTCCAGACAATCCCCCAGAAAATGTATTCCTTTGTGAAAAGGAACGATAATACTTAATTTCACAATAACACCTTGCCTTTCTCAGTTGGAGTACAGGAAGTATCTCTTCCCTCTGCTAAGCAGCTTCAGCTGTATGATAATTTACATTTTTTCCTTGATTAATAATAGACCGGTCAGTTTATGCATGACTCTATCATAAGCACGATTCACCGAAGGCCGCGAATATATATAGGTAATTAATATTGTCATCAGGACGGAATACACCAGATAAAGATAAGGTTGCTGTTTCAGTAATTCCAGCTTTTCCAGCGCCGGTATCGTAAATATATGCAGTATATAAACCGTCATTGTACTTGTCCCCAGATAAGTAAGAAAGTTCTTCTTTGCACTAACCAGATTAATCAGGGTCAGAAGCATGGCCAAAGCTACGATAAGAATTAAAAGGCGGAATAGCATTGTTCTTATCTCTTCGCCCTCCGGATAGTAGGTTCGCAGAAAGAGAAGCTCCGTATCAAAGATATCACGATACACAATAAACACAGATAAGATGCCTGTGAACACCGGAACCAGCGCAAATAGTGGTTTCGGCAGACTTCTTATCTTAGCGATATGCTCCGGTACAGCATAATAGCCCAGTAGGAAAAACGGTAGAAAACATACCATTCTGCCCAACGCCATAAATTCGGAAAATTCTTTGCTAAAGCCGCTGAATAATGCAAATGCAAAGCTTAACGGCAATACAAACTTAAGTTTGATCAGATCCTTAAGAAAGAACTTCCATAAAAACAAAGTCAGGAGATACCAAAGTCCCCAATTCGGATTGAAGAAGCGGAAACCAAAAGGTTCTTCCCGAAGTAACAATATCTTATAAAAATAATCAATCAGATTGAGGATCAAGTAAGGAATCAGAAGTGTTACAACTGCATTGTTCCTGATCTTATCCAGTTTCTTTGAAAAATAACCTGAGATAAATACCATCGCCGGCATATGAAAGAAGAAGATAAAGAAGTAGATACTCTTGATCACATCATTCTCCGCTCTCATTGAGGCAAGAATATGCCCCCAAACCACTAATATAATTAAAATAGCCTTCAAATTATCAAATAAATAATCTCTGTTTTTATCATTCGTATTCAATTGATCTATTGTATTTATTAATTCTTTATCCATAGTTCTTCATTACTCCATATTGCGACAAATTATAGTTCCTTGTGTACAGTATAAATCATTGAAAGAACTATAAATAGACATATTGATTTTAACAAAGAATATACTATCCTGCAATAAATTTATTCTTCCATTGATTTTACCACATTTTTGGGATAAAATCTTCTCGTATACTTACGCACAAATATGTATTTTAGCATTATTTTAATAAAATGCAAGAAAAAAGGACATAAATCATGAAAAATCTTAGAACCAAACTGCTTCACTTCCTACAAAAAGAGCTAGTTCTTTGCATCGCCGGTATGGCTGCGATTTTAACAATGCTTATTGTTCCTCCGTCGATTCAATATCTCACCTACATCGACTTCCGGGTCCTTGGCCTATTATTCTGTCTTATGGCAGTAGTCGCAGGTTTTAATAAGACAGGGATCTTTGTTCTCCTGTCTGAGAAAATATTAATGCGGGTTGCAAATGTCAGGTCTATCGCTCTGGTGCTTGTACTCTTATGCTTTTTCTCCTCGATGTGGATCACCAATGATGTCGCATTGATTACTTTTGTTCCCTTCGGAATACTGATTCTTACGATGACCGGTCATCCAAAGCATATTCTGAAGCTCGTCGTTCTTCAAACGATCGCAGCCAACCTTGGCAGCATGCTCACTCCGGTCGGTAATCCGCAGAATCTGTATCTTTACTCAGAATATAATATATCGATCCTTGAGTTTCTTAAAATAACTATTCCATATACCCTTTTTTCACTTCTATTATTATGTATTGTTGTGCTCCTCATCCCAAAGGAGCATATCAGCTTCACCCTGTCAGACACCGCAAAGAAAGACAAGCACAAACCCTACACCCTTGCAATGTATAGCGGTTTATTCCTTGTCTGTCTTGCATGTGTAGTACGTTTGATTGATTATCGGGTAACTTTGCTGATCATTGTGCTCTGCATTTTATTCTTTGACCGCACACTTTTTCGGAAAGTCGATTATTCTTTGCTTCTCACCTTTGTCTTCTTTTTTATATTTGTTGGCAACATTGGTAATATTGCATTGATTCGAGATTTTCTCGCCTCACTGCTGACAGGCAGAGAATTAATCGTATCCATATTAGCCAGTCAGGTCATCAGTAATGTTCCTGCTGCTGTATTATTGTCCGCTTTTACCACGGACTACAAGTCTATGATATTAGGCACTGATCTTGGCGGCTTAGGAACACTGGTAGCATCCCTGGCCAGCCTGATCTCCTACAAGTTCTATAGTCGCACGGAAGGAGCGAATACAGCAAAATATCTTCGTGTCTTTACAATATATAATGTAGGCTTTTTATCCTTGCTTCTTCTTTTCTATTATATAATGAAGCTCCTTAGCTGATCCAGCTACCTTCTTTGGTGATTGACCACCTTTCCTCCTTGAGGATTGCCGTCACCTCATCTGCTCCGATGGCACCGAGGCCGCCTCTCCATTTACTGATTCCGCAGGTGATTTTCTCCTTATTCTTATCATATTGCATCTCTGAGATCTTAATCAATACACCGGTCGGGAAATATAGATTTTCCTTATCGATGACTCCCTGTTCTGCCAACTCGTCATAGGTCCCTTCGATCACCTCATAATTATAGGCTTCCTTGACCTGATTTAAGATCAGCACCTTCTCGACATCAGTCAGATTAATCCATTCACTTGTATCCAATGCAATGGTATCTATTTCACTGTTCAGCCCATCATCCTCCTGATAGATGTTATCGATCAAAGCAAGATAACCATCAAGTAGATTGTTGTGATCCACCCTCTCAATCTTTGTAACATCAATCTGAGCCGGATAGGATTCAGCAATTACACCGTTATAGGTTATCACCAGAATATCACCTATCTGAAGTTCATTTGCTGTAATACTCTCCCCTGTCTCATCCACCAAGGTTGCTCCATCAAGTCCCACCGATATTTTATCGGAAGATCTTGCCTCATTACTATCTTCACTGGGAGTTATCAACAATGTGGTTCCATTTTCAATTACTTCTCCTTGAAAGGATTGCTGCTCTGCCTTATTATCTATGGGAGCATAATCCACCTCAGGGGGTTCAGCGGCTGAACTACAACCCTCTAATATGAAAGCATATAGCATGATAATACCAATAAATTTAAATAATCTTTTCGCCACAGTCACTATCTCCTTAAGTTACTATATTGATCTATTGAATAGACGAGTCGGTAACGAAGAGTGTTCCAAACTTTATGATTTTTATTTTATTGTTTTATTCACTTGCAGTATTGCTATAGATAAAGTTATTAATCATATCCCGCGTCTCTGTCCAACTATTTGGAACCAGTACATCCTGATTGTATCTGCCTATCCGAACCCTCTCACTATGGAAGCTTCCATCCTTGGGAACTCGGAAGGTTTTGATCGCATTCTTCTTCAATTCTGCTGCCTGTTTTAGATAGTTATTATAATCAGACTTAGAGATATCTGTACTGATATCGATATTTGACAAGAT
>JAGFXQ010000391.1 GCA_017861355.1 Bacillota bacterium | reverse complement strand
TATTATGGATAATCATGTTACAATAACCTAAAGCTTTCAATCAATGACATCAAGAATCGAAGGAGATTATAAAATGAACAAAAGTAGATTGAAATATCTATTCCTATTAATCATGTTGGTTTTCGTCTTTTATCCTTCCACACAGGTACAGGCTAAAGTACATAGCTTCCAGAATCTGTCCATGGAGGTTACACTGAAAGAGGATACCCTTTTATTAACCAGCGAGACTCCGAGTAATGACCCTCTTTGGGCGGAGGCGAAAATCTCTGATCCGAGCGCTGAAATAAAGACCATGAAACAAATGGGTGTGCAGGCACTACTATATGATCCAAGCACAGCCACCACCGTCAGAGTATTAAGCAAACAAACCACTGACAGCCGGAAGATATTTCATCTTTCTCTGTTATCAAAGGAGGAGCTTACTACATTTTTGAATTCTTTGTTCACTGCACCGGACGAAAATACCACCTATTCCATGGAGCAATATCCTCAGAGTGAGATTCCCTTCTACCATCTGAGTATACAGGTGGCAAAGGCCGGAACCGAATATTCTGAAGTAATCTATGGAACCATCGCAAATGGATATTCGATTTCCTATGACAGCTATGTAACTAATAGCCAGGAACCGATGAATGAAGCTTTTCTGAAGGAGTTGGTTGCCGATACCCATTTTACAGAGTTCCAAGATAAGGCAGAGGTAGAACGCGAGCAGCGATCAGCAACTACTACTCTCATCATCGCATTTGCTGTCCTTCTTGGTATCATTATTGTATGGATTATCATCCGCAGAAGAATCAATCAGAAGCAAAAGTTGGTCAAGAAACAGAAGTCGGAAGCACTTGCTCATTTTTTCACAGTCCAAAGACAAAGAGAGGAGCAAGAAATCAAGGACGTCTCCGTTTTTATAAATCGAACGACCTATTCGGAAGAAGTAATCAAAACATTCTATACCTATAACCTATTATGGAAGCACCTGAAGCTATGGATCGTTACCGCAATTGTATTTCTTGTGTTCCTCGTGTCCTTCTATACCTCGAATTCCATATGGATCTGCATTATCGCTATAGTTGCATTGATTGTATTTATCTATGTTCAGTATTTTCAGGCTGAAAAAGTGATCATCAGAGAAACAAAGGCTTATAAAAGTAACAAGAGCAACCAGGCCGTATTTACCTTCTATGATGATTATTATACCTTATCCGGCTTACAATCAAGTTCCAAATATCCTTATCTTCAGATAACGGAAGTGAAAGAATACAAGGATTATATCTATCTTTACCTTGGTTCGGATCGGGCTCACTATCTTAAAAAAGACGGTTTTGACCAGGATGTGCCGAAATTCCTGAATTATATCAAGGAACATTCTAAAGCAAAATAATCCTTCAAGTTATATATAAAGCAATCTTAATTCCTTATAACCTAATAAAGAACAACAGCCTTCCCTAAGAATGTGTGCCCGGCTTCCGTCCGGTAACCAAGGCATTAGGGAATGCTGTTGTTCTTCTTATATTTGAACCCGTTATTTGATGTTACACATCTGCTTCATAATTCAACCTTCTGCTATCAGCGAAAGGTTTCCCCCGAATGAAGATTCCGAACCACATCTGTTACTCGGTTTTTGGCCTCATCTCCGGTTGTTGAACCCTCTATATAGTCAACCAATTGCTTCTTACCTTGATCTGATAAATTCACAAAGTTCTTCATGGCATCCATATCCAGTGCCAATCGCATTCCAAGTCCAACCGGAAGCTGATGTTCATTATCAATCAGACTCATAGCTTACTCCTTTCCTGCCGTTAAAAGCATCGATCAGTAAATTGATTCAAGCTTAGTATCTGATTGTTTCTCTGTTTTATGTACCGATTTATTTCCTCATTCTTCAAATTTCGCACTCTTTAGCCAAAATCCGCTTCATTGAACTTAAATAATAAAGTCAAAAGAATACCGATGAAAAAGCTGGCTATCATAGCAAAGAAAAATGTCCAAAAACCCTCACCCAAATACACCACCAAGGATATCATGGAGGGATATGCAAATGCTACCGCACCTGCATTCGAAGTACCTACGACTGCTCCTCCGATGGCTCCTGCAATACAAGCCGCGACCATCGGTCGTTTCAGTGGTATGGTAACACCATATAAAACCGGCTCTGTCACACCAAGGATCGCAGTAATCGAACTGGATAAGGCCACTGTCTTCAGCCTCTTATTCTTCGCCAGAATAGTGACTGCCATGGCTGCTCCTGCCTGTCCCATTACAGCTGGTCCTAGTAGGGGTAGGAAGGAATCCACACCTAAGGTGTTGATATGTTCAATAATTACCGGTACCATGCCCCATTGAAAACCGAATACTACCATCGGTTGCCAGATCAAACCGAAAATCGCTCCGGCAGCAATCGGGCTGAAATCATAAATTGCCGAATATGCACTCGATAAACCGCTACCCACCAAAGCACCTAAGGGACCAAATACCAGAAAGGTAATCGGAGTAACGATGACAACTGCAATCATCGGTTTCAGGAATCCCTTGATGGTTCCTGGGATGAACTTCTCAAGTGGTATCTCAACATAGTGCAGTACACCTACCGCTAGGATGATTGGTATAACACTGGAGGGATAACTCACCGGATTCACGGTCATTCCCAAGAAATCCAAACTCTTCCCCTGTGAAAACATATTCGTAATATCCGGATATACCAGTGCAGCTGCCAAAAGCATCGAAGTGACCGTGTCCGCCTTCAGCTTACGGGAAGCTGTATATGCAAGAAAAATGGGAAGAAAATGAAAGAAACCATCCGAGATAGCAAATAATATTGTATATACTCCGGAGGTCTCATTCATCCATCCCATATTAACCGACAGCAACAATACTCCCTTGAGTAATGCCGCTGCCATCAATACATTGATAATCGGCAGGAAAATACCTGATATTGTATCAATAACACGATTGAACGCTTCCATCCAAGGTGTATCACAAAGATGGCAGGTGGATTATCCGCAGACCGGCCGACCGAGGTGTTCCTCAAGGATGGCAGGTAGATTTTCCGCAGACCAGCCGACCGAGGGCTATTTCCGACGTAGGGAAAGGCAAGTGAAAATCCACCTGCCGTCCCTGTGGAACACCTCGGTCGGCCATTTTTCAGAGTTGTTATTCTGTCATGCTGACAAACTGATCAATTAATCCTTCGATGGTTCTTAAGCTGATTCTCCAGAACTCGGGATCTTCCAAGTCAATCTCAGCCTGCTTCGCTGCATCTTCCACACTCATTACTGTGGTTGCATTGAGTAATGCACGATATTTCGGAACAAAGGCTTCCCCTTCTGTCTTATATTTCTCATACAGACCACGGGCAAATAATCCTCCAAAAGCATAAGGGAAGTTATAGAAGCTTAGGTTCTCAGAATAATAATGACCTTTCAATACCCACATATAAGGATGAAGATAGTCATGATCCAGACCATCACCATAAGCTGTCTTCTGCGCATTAAGCATAATCTCTTTCAACTCATCTGCAAATAAGAAGCCTGTCTTACAACGTTCAAATACCTCAGATTCAAACAAATATCTGGAGTAAATATCGCATATAATCTGAGTTACATCCTGCAACTGACTTTCGATCAGAGCCATCTTCTCTTTCCCTGAAGATTCCCGAATGGCTGCTTCCATAATGATTGCTTCATTGAAAGTCGAAGCTGTCTCAGCTACCGGCATACTATAGTCTACGTTCAGTGGCAAATGCTCCTGAATATTCAAACCATGATATGCATGACCCAGCTCATGTGCCAGGGTTACCACATCACTTAAGGAGCCTGTAAAATTAGTAAGAATTCTGCTTTGTTTTACAAAGGGCATATTCTCACAGAAAGCTCCTCCTACTTTGCCCTTACGGGAGTAGAAGTCAATCCATTCATTATCGTAAGCCTCTTCTACCATATCCGCCAGATCCTCCGCGAAGCCTCTGAAATGCTTCACCAAGTACTCCTTTGATTGTTCCGTGGTAAATTTCGTCGTTGTCTCACCAATCGGTGCAAACAAATCATACCAAGGCAGACCCTTCTCATGTCCCATCAGCTTTGCTTTCGCTTTCAAATACTTATGGAACGAGGGTAGTGCATCCCGGATCGCCTCGAGCATCGCTTCCAAGGTCTCTCTCTTCATCTTTGCCTGCATTAAGGTCATAGCAATTGGTGATTCGTAGCCTCGAAGCTCACAGATGGTATTTACCTGTGTCTTAATATTGTTCAGAGAGAAGCTTACTGCATCCTTGATTTTCTCCAAAGACTTAATCTCAGCTGCAAATGCATCCTTACGAACCTCAACATCTTCACTGTGTGCTTTATTACGCACCTCCGGGAAGGTTATGATATTGTTTCTGTATTCTACCTCAAGAGTTGAGGTTAAGAAACTTTGCATACTGCTCCAAGCAGAACCCGCTGAGATATTAAGCTTTGCAATCACTTCTTCCACGTCATCACTTAACAGGTGTTTTGCTTCCTTACGGATTTCACCTAACAAATATTCATATTCCTTAAGCTTCGGATATTTTTTTAGGTAAGTATCCATATTTTCTATTTTTGCTATAAATTTATTTATCACTGCCATTGGCTTTGAAGATAAGCTGAGCTGCTTTTCGATTGCATTCATCTCATTGACCGTCTCACTGTCTGAGGTGTTGGTAGACTGTCGTAATGCAACGTAATAGCTCAGTCTTGACCTTA
>JAGFXQ010000390.1 GCA_017861355.1 Bacillota bacterium | reverse complement strand
ATAAAAAAAGGTGGATAAGAATATCCACCTTGATGCACAAGCACATAATTATCACTTCTCAGAGATAATATTGAAATCTTATTTGCATTAACCCGTTCACAGTAAATTGCTTTACGCTATGGGTGAGAGATGGACTCTCTTCTTTTACCTTATCAATACTGTCACACAGTATTCACAGCCTATTTACTATAACACGCCGTATAAAATATGTCAACTCAATTTTATATCTAATTTTATCGGACACTAGAAAGGCTTCGCTTAACCCATCTGAATACCGGATTTGTGTACAAAAACTTCAATCGCTTTCGATACAGCAGTTCCGACCACGAAACAGATCAGTGCTTCAATGAGGCCATTCACTGTCACAAATAATATGATGAAATGAATAGGATTGGTTGCTCCTAAGGCTGTAACAATGCCTTGAATATACTCGGTGTTGTAAAATATCAATACAAAAGTCGTCATAAATAATATGGTATTTAATAAAGCACCTGCCAGGTTCGCTACTGCATGAGAAATCAGTCTGGTACGATCCCACTGCTTCATAAGTTTAAAGATCAATCCCGTCAGCCACCCCATCAGGATACGTGTCAGGACACATAAGACAAAAGTTCCTACTACACTGATGCCAAGTAACGCGGTTCCCAAAGGTCCGCCTCCAAAGGCTTGAATGAAGCTGGTAATACCGAATACACCACCCAGAATTGCTCCTGCTGTGGGTCCCAGTATAATCGCTCCTACCGCTACAGGAACAACAAGCAGGGTAATCTCCAGACCCGGTGTTTTGATATAACCGAGGGGAGTAAAGGCCATTAAAAGTATAATTGCAGTAAAAAGTGCGAGTTGTACCATTTTCAAAGTTCGTTTGTTTGTGATTGTTTTCATAGAATCCTCCATTCTGATTGTTCCAACCTATTCATAGTATTGGTCAATTGTTAAATGAATAATAATAGAAGGCTTTTTATTACATTGGAACGTTCCGCCGCAATAAAAAAACACCGTCCTGGCAAGTCTGATCTCTCCGGCTCGCATAGCGGTGCAAAACTTTATCGTAATTAAATTCCATGCATTCAAATAGAAACACATCAAAGTCTGTCTACTGAATACAACCACGCTTAAGTTCCTGCCACACTTACCTTGGTCAAGACTATTGTCAGGGTCTTCGGAAGCTCCTCCTGTTCCATGTTATATACGCTTTCTCCGGTGTCATCCTATCGTCCTGTTACAGGTACAATGGATTAGCCGAGTCAAAATAACTTTGGTCAAGCTTTAAACATACAGTGGATTTTCCTTACTATTCATTTGTAACTGTATCATATAATACTCGGAATAAAAATGCAAGAGAAAAGTTATGGGGTTACATCATAGAAAAAGGCCGGTTCTATCAACAGAACCGGCATCACTCATTTCTAACTTCATTACCTCACCTTGTAAAATCTCTATAACCAGATGCATAGCGTTTAGATCGATATTACTTCCGGACCTATATAACCTCAATATCTGTATTCCTTCTGTCCCCCCATAGCTTCAGAAGAAGGAGTGCAATTGCACTTCCTACCACTCCAAGCGCAAACATGGCAACATAACTAATTGTATTCAGAGGAAAAAGCATCACGACAAAGATACTGGCATTGATAATCATGTGAAGAAAAATCGAGGCAATAATCGTGTTATATTTTCGGTAGATCAGACCCAACAGAAAGCCCATCGCCGTAGCATAGATACCCTGAATGATGTTTCCATGATAGATACCGAAGAATAGTGCCTGTAATAGATTAGCTCCAATAAATGGAAGTACTTTACCTGCTCTGTGAAGTATCACTCCACGAAAGATTAATTCCTCACTCACCGGTGCAATAAGGATAGTATACAACAACACCAGGAGTAGGTTACTTCCAAGCAGCCCTTCCATCATATCTCCATAACTGTCAAAAAGCTTTGGTAATAACGGTTGAAGCAGATTCATAATTCCCGAGAAGAACAACTGACAGCTAATCCCCAGGAGTAAGAATTGCAGAATTGTCTTGCTATGAAAAACCGAACTCAGTGCTCCTTTCTGCAAGCCACGTGTTTCATGGCGGTACCAAAAGTAAAAGATCACACCGCAGATGACAGCAGCAGCAACAGAGATCAGATATAGAACATTCGGTGACATCATTTCATTGATCTGTCCGGCAAGCTTCTCCCCGTCCAACAGCACTTTAACCCCCTGTGACCGGCCAATATAAACCGAGATAATCAGCTGATATAGGATCTGAAATGCGAAGGACACTGCAAGCATGATTGCGTAGGCTGCCAGAAATGGGACCACGCTTGACTTCAGATAATTTAAAATTCTTTTCAATTTTACACTTCCTTTTGTTCTTTATTGGTATCATTTTAACATTTTAAATCTAGCTTGCCAACAAGAACCGACATCCTGTCTCAGTATTATAGGAGCAAGCGCATTCTTCACTTATCTCCACCATCCATCCAATTCTGTAATATTTCCTGCTCCTTCTTCTTATTCTCTTTCACTTCTCTAACATACAAAATAAGAAATCCTATCATAGATATAATACAAAGTACAAGTAAAATTCCGGATATCATCTTACCATGATCTATAAAGACCAGGCTAAATGTCGCATTAAACATAGTTATGAGGTTAATGAATATCCATGTCATAAAAAAATGCTTCTTATTTTTCACCATATTCCCATCCTCTCGAACACATCTATAGAACCTTTGTTATTCGTATATGCATTAATTCATGGCATTAATTTCATACGTATTTTTCTTGTTAATCTTTCTTACAGCCGATACTATAATACCTACGCCAAGAATCATCTCAATGATTTGTAAAAAGACCGGTACTGTGATTAACAGACTCGAACCCAGTAAATTACACATACTATGCATGAGTATTGCCGGTATGAGTGTTTTGTATTTATACGTAACAAATCCCAGTGATAAGCCCAAAACAAAGGCATAAGTGCCTTGAATAAGATTACCATGCATCAATCCAAAGAGAAAAGCCTGTATTACGTTTGCCACCGCAAAGGGAAGTACATCCCTGGCTTGCTTCATAATTACACCTCGACAGATTAATTCCTCCGCGATCGGAGCCAGGATGATTGTACTAATAAAAAGAAGTATTGTATTACCTCCCATTAGCCCATCCATCATGTGAATATAATCATCTCCCATCTTTCCAAGATA